>JBDTUV010000035.1:0-12195 GCA_040007575.1 Gemmatimonadales bacterium | reverse complement strand
GCGCCCTCGCGACTCGAGCAAGCCGATGTGCGCCTCATCGTGTTCCAGCGGAATTCGGACGGCGTCGGGAGCAGAGGGAATCATCTGGAGGGACTCGAGCAGCAGCGGCGTACCGTCAGCGGCGGGGGCCGCGACCATGCGGAAGCCGCCGGTGACATCGTCCCGGAACCAGATGCTCACTCGATCGGCCGGCAGCTGAGACCGTGTGGCCTCGGCCACTGCGCCCAGAGCGCCTTCGACATCAAGCCCCGTATTGAGAAGCTTGGCCACCGAGCCGACGAGAGTGAGATCAGGATGGTCCGTCAGCGGGCGCCCCCGCGGGGAGAGGAGACCGCCGCCACGCTCAGAATTCGCCACTCGTCGTCAATGCGCCGCAGGAGCACGTGCTCGATCCACTCCCGCTCGATGGACGTGGAGCCGGAGGGGACCCGCCGCCGGGTAACGATCCACACCGCGGCCAGATCGCCCTGCTGCCGGAAGTCGGTTCGCAGGACCCGCACGTCGAAATTCCGGCGCTCCACTCCGCGCAGCCACCGCTCGAGGATGCGGACTGCCGCGTCGATGGAGACCGCCTGGTGGTAATCGGTGGGCGCGCCGGGCCCGAGCGGCCCGGCGTAGATCCCGTCCTGCCAGAAGAGCGCCCGGACTCCGGCCCAGTCGCGCTCCGACAAACGCTGGGCGTATCGGCTCAGGATCTGGTGGATCGTATCTTCATCCCGGCGGGTTCCAGTCGGGGTGCGATCCTCGATCCGGCATCCAGTTCCCACCAGGAGACCGAAACAGAGGACCGCGAGACGCAGGCTACTCAGGCGGATCGTTGGTGCGTCTCCAGCACTTGAGCCAGGAGCTCCTGGTTCTCCCTGCGGGTGCTCGGAGTCTCCTCCGCAAAAGCCCAACGGACCAATCCCTCGGGGTCGATGAGCACATAGGCCCGGTTGGAGAAAAACTTGTCCTCGATCAAGGTTCCGTATCGGCGGCTGACGTCCCGCTTGAAGTCGCTCAGCAGCTCGACCGAGATGCGCTCTTTCGCCTTGAACTCGCGCAGGGTCGGCACCGAGTCCACGCTGATCGGCAGCACCTCCGTGTTCGCGTCGCGGAACCGCCCATAATCCTCACTGAGCGAGCACATTTCCTGAGTGCACACCTTGGTAAACGCCAGGGGAAAGAAGGCGAGCAGTACGTTCTTCCCCCGGAGGCTCGAGAGGGTGACGTCTGTCCCGGAGGTGGATGGGAGGGTGAAATCGGGGGCGGGTGTCCCCACCGCGGGAAGTGAGGAAGCCCGGCCGCTCACTTCTTTGCCTTATCAAAACGCTTCGCGATGTCGCTCCAGTTCACTACGTTCCACCACGCGGCGACATAGTCCGGCCGCCGGTTCTGGTATTTGAGATAATAGGCGTGCTCCCAGACATCGCAGCCGAGCACCGGAGTTCTGCCTTCGCTGATGGGTGTGTCCTGGTTGGGGCTGTTCTCGATGGCCAGTTTGCCACCCCGGGCGACCGTCAGCCAGCCCCACCCGCTGCCGAACCGTTCGATACACGCCTTGGCGAACTGCTCCTTGAAGGTCGCAAGGGCGCCGAAGGTCTTGTTAATTGCCTCAGCTAGCGGGCCCGCGGGCTCCTTGGCTCCCCCGGGCGCCATCATTTCCCAGAAGATAGTGTGATTCGCGTGGCCGCCGCCGTTGTTGCGGACCTTGGCCCGGATGGCCTCGGGCACCTGGTCCAGACTGGTGAGCAGCTCTTCGATCGTTTTCTTCTGCAGTTCGGGATAGGGCTCGAGTGCCGCGTTCAGGTTGTTGACGTACGCGGCATGGTGCTTGTCATGGTGCAGCCGCATGGTCTGTTCATCGATCGTCGGCTCGAGGGCCTTGTAGTCGTACGGCAGGGGGGGAAGGGCGAATGCCATGACCGACTCCTCAGGAGTAGAAGCAACTGAATTCCGAATGACTTACCCGGTTATTCGGGCGAAATATGAGTGCGGGCGATAGGGGGGTCAACGACATGACGTCAGGTGGTACAGCCGGCCTTACCCCGATGGCACCGGTTTTCCTGGTCGATCTCTTTCCCGGACTGCACGCAGAATTGATGTCTCTGCTGCGCGGCCTCCAGCCCGGCGATTGGAACCGGCCTACCGTCTGCGCCCGCTGGTCGGTGAAAGACATCGCCGCACACCTGCTGGATGGCAATGTGCGGCGGCTCTCGTTCGGAAGGGACGGCCTGACCGCCACGCCCGCTGTTGCGATCTCGAACTATCCCGACTTGGTTGGCTATCTGAATCGACTCAATGCGGAATGGACCACGGCCGCGCGACGGCTCAGTCCACGGGTCCTGATCGAGCTGCTCGACTTCACCAGCGGACCGGTTCATGCTTTCTTTCAGTCACTCGATCCCCATGCGCTGGCACTCTTCTCGGTTGCATGGGCGGGAGAACGAGCCTCGCAGAACTGGTTCGACATCGGGCGGGAGTACACTGAGCGCTGGCTGCACCAGCAGCAGATCCGCGAGGCGGTCGGCGCCGAGGGGCTCACCGCGCGACGCTGGCTGCACCCGACACTGGACATCTTCGTCCGAGCCCTTCCGTTCACGTATCAGGGGGTAAGCGCACCAGAAGGCCGAGGCGTCCGGTTCACGATTGAGGGTGAGGCGGGCGGTGTCTGGACACTGGTCCGAGGTGGGGAGGGATGGCGCATCCTTGCCGGATGGGAGCCCGGCCCGGCCGCCACTGTCAGCTTGGACCAGGACGCCGCCTGGAAGCTGTTCTCGAAGGGACTCGACCAGCAATCCGCTCGACGCAGGATCCGGATCGAGGGCGATCCCCGTCTCGGAGAACCGGTTCTCGGTTCGCTCGCGGTCATGGCCTGACGATGGCCCCATTGTGGATCACATCTTGCACGGCAGAGGGGGGAGCACCGCAGCGTCTGGCGAGGGAGGGGTACCTCTCACTCTGTAACTCGAATTTCATCGGAAAAGAGCGCCGGACAGCGGCGGTCCGTCGCGTCCGGTGAAACGCAATCGTCGCGGATATCTGCAAGGCCATCCGAAGCTCGCTTACCGGCCCCAGGCACCACCAGCAGAAGGGACACCAGCAGCTTGACAGTAGCGATCGGCACCAACCCGGCGGCCTTGGCCGAAGCCTTCTTCAGCAATGCGTTAGCCCGGCGTGGGCAGCTCGCCAAGCGGAAGACCTGGCGCCCCGCCAGAGAGCTTGCAGTAGATCTGGGCACGGCCAACACGCTGATATTCGTCAAGGGCGAAGGGATCGTCCTCAACGAGCCTTCCGTGGCTGCCGTCGACCAGAATGGCAACATCTTGGGCATCGGACTCGAGGCCAAGCGGATGCTGGGCCGCACGCCCGAGGGTATCATTGCGGTGCGCCCGATGAAGGATGGCGTGATCGCCGACTTCCATATCGCCGAGAAGATGCTCCGGCACTTCCTCCGGCTGGTAATCGACCGGACCTTCCTCCGGGTCAAGCCTACCGTCATCGTCTGCGTCCCTTCCGGCATCACCGAAGTGGAACGGCGCGCCGTCCGCGACTCGGCCCAGTCGGCCGGGGTCAAGAAGCTCTATATGGTCGCCGAGCCCATGGCCGCGGCCATCGGAGTCGGCCTGCCGGTGGACACGCCGGTTGGCAGCATGGTGATCGACATCGGCGGCGGGACCACCAACATCGCGGTCATCGCCCTCTCCGGCATCGTCTGCGACGCCTCTATCCGCACCGGCGGAGACGAGCTGGACCAGGCCATCGTCCAGTTCATGCGCAAGACCTACAGCCTGCTCATCGGCGAGCCGACCGCCGAACGCATCAAGATCGGCCTCGGCTCGGCGACCATGCTGGAGCGCGAGGGAGAGATGGACGTCAAGGGACGCGATCTCGTCTCCGGCTTACCCAAGACCATCCGGATCGACTCGGCCGGCGTCCGCGACGCCATCCAGGAGCCGGTGTCGCACATCATCAATGCCGTGCGCCGCGCCCTGGAGATGACCCCGCCCGAGCTGGCCAGCGATGTTCTGGAGCATGGCATCATGCTCACCGGCGGCGGCTCGCTGATCCGGGGACTCGATCAGCGTCTGATGGACGAGACCGGGCTTCCGGTTCGCGTGGATGAAGATCCGCTGACGTCCGTGGTACGGGGCACCGGTCGCATCCTCGACGACTTCTCCCGCTACGGCACTGTACTGACTACCTGAGCTTTCCCGGGGCGCTCTGCGTCACGGGAACACCCGTCCCATACACCGGCATCCTCACCTACGGGCGAGGGTGTCGGTGTGTGGTTTTGTGGGAGCAGGAGCTCTGGACCTTGGGCCCTAGACCCTAGACTCCACAAACAGGAGGCGCTCACTGTCCACGTTCAAGCGGGAAGTCACCCCCTGGGTTGAGCGCCTGGCTCGGGTTGGGTATGCCGCCAAGGGACTGCTCTACATCACCGTGGGCATGGTTGCAGCCAGGGCGGCGGTTGGTCCCGGGGGGAGAGCGACGGATGCTCGCGGGGCACTCCGGCTGGTCCACGGCATGACGTTCGGACGGGTCGTGCTGCTGGTCGTGGCTACCGGGCTCATGGGCTATGCGGTCTGGCGAGTGGTGGAGGCAGTGGTGGATCCGCATCATCGTGGTATCGGGCCGAAGGGTGTGGCGTTGCGGGCCGGATCGGCCGGACGCGGCGTATTGCACGCCGGGCTGGCGATCACGGCACTCCGCCTGGCTTCTGGCGACCGATCTGCGAGCAACAGCGACCAGGCTCGGGAATGGACCGCGGTCGCCTTTGGTCTCCCCGGTGGAGAGTTACTCGTGTGGATCGCCGCGGCCAGTATCGCCGGCTACGGCGTGCACCAGCTCTACCGTTCTTACGCAGCGAAGCTGGGCAGCCAGCTCGATCTCAGCCAGTTGCGGGATCCCGCACTGGGCTGGGTGGTGGGCGTGAGTCGCTTCGGCATTGCCGTGCGAGGGGTGGTGTTCTGCCTCATCGGATTCTTCCTGGCCCGCGCCGCAGCGCAGCATGATGCAGGACAGGCGGGGGGTGTCCGCAAGTCCCTGGGGACGCTCGCGGACATCGGCCGATGGCTGTTCGGGATTGTGGCGCTTGGGCTGATGGCCTACGGCGTCTACCAGCTGGCCAACGCCAGGTACCGGCGGATCCGGGTGAGCTAGCTACGCGGCCGAATGGATGTGATGGAGCCGCTTGACGCCAGATGCGCCGCGCCGCTAGGGTAGGGTTGCCTGGTGCGCGAGGGACCCGCAACAGCGGGTCGCTGACCAGGTGACTCGGCCGTCTTATATGTGAGTCCTCCACTGCCACTTGACGCAGGCTTGACCAAGGGCTGTTAGGCTGAAACCGCCTGGTCGATTGTCCCGCGTTGGCACCAGTCTGCAGCCTGTTTCCTTGGAGGGCAGTTCATGAAGCGGTTCGCACCTCTCACTTCTCGTTGCGCGCTCGCGCTCGTATTCCTTTTCCTTCACGCCTGCCGGGAAACGCCGGAAATAACCAAGCCCTCGACCGTTGCTGCTGCTGTGACCTACCGGCTCACCGTCTCGGGCCTCGGCACCGGCAACGGCAAGGTGACTTCGAGCCCCGCCGGGATCAGCTGCACCATTACTGCGGGAGCCGCGGCGACCACGGGCTGCAGCGCGCTCTACAACTCGGGGGTGAGCGTCACGCTCACCGCCAAGCCCGCGACCGGCCACTCCTTCGTCGGGTGGGGGACCTGTTCGGGGACCGGGACTTGCAAGGTTTCGATGACCAAGGCCCGAGCGGTCTCCGCCCAATTTCTCAAGGGCCCCTTTACCGTCAAGATCACCAGCGCTACTCCGGGTGTTGGAAGCGGAACGGTCAAGAGCCAGAGCGGACTCACGCCAGCCATCAACTGCGTGATCACTAACGGAACGCCTGCCACGACCGGGTGCTCGGCCAAGTACCCGGCGTACACCACTGTGACTCTCAGCGCGGCGCCGGCCTCCGGCTTTTTCTTCGCCGGCTGGGCCGAGCCATCATGCGGCACCGGCAAGTGTGAGTACGTCGCGATCAAGAGCAAGACTTTCCCAGTCAGCTTCTCGCCCGCCGGCTCGAGCAACCGGGCCCGCGAAGGACGGTGGGAGTCGGCGTTCACAACACCCGTAGTTGGGGTGCATGTGCACCTGCTGCCTACCGGGAAAGTGCTCCTGTGGGGTGATGTAGGGAGCGCCCAGCTCTGGAGTAAGTCGGCCGGCTTTACCCCGATAGCAAAGCCCTACAGGATCTATTGCACCGCTCACACCTTACTTCCCGATGGCCGTCTGCTGGTGCTGGGAGGAAGCAGCATCAACACCCGAGGCATGCGGTTGGCTACCATCTTCGACCCGTCCACCAGTAGTTGGAACGCCACCACGTCCATGGCGCAAGGGCGCTACTATCCAACTATCACGACTCTCCCTTCCGGCGAAACCCTGGTCGTGTCGGGCCACGACACAACGCTGGCTGTTGTCACTATCCCCGAAGTCCGAAACACCAGCGGCGGTTGGCGCCGCCTGACAGCGGCCCCGCTGTCGATCCCTAATCCGTACTACCCGGCCATGTTCGTGGCACCGAACGGCAAGGTGTTCCTCGCCGGCTTCCCGCAGACCACCCGGTACCTGGACGTCAGCGGCACGGGCACCTGGACCACAGTCGGGAACAGGAACGTGGCTGACCGGACAATGGGCTCCGCGGTGATGTATGCCCCCGGGAAGATCCTGTTCGCGGGTGGCGGCGACCCTCCTACAGCGTCGGCCGAGGTGATCGACCTCAACCAGGCGTCCCCCACCTGGCGCACGGTTGCAAGCATGGCCTACGCGCGGCGTCAGTTGAACACGACGATCCTGGCTGACGGCAGTGTGCTGGTGACCGGCGGCACCAGCGGGCCCGGGTTCAACAACCAGGCAGGCGCGGTTCACGTAGCCGAGCTTTGGAACCCCAACACCGAGACCTGGACCACGCTGGGTCGTGAGACCAGCAACCGAACCTATCACGGGACTACGGTGCTGTTGCCCAATGGGAAGGTGCTCTCGACCGGCAGTGGCGAGGGGGGTGGGGTTCCGTACGCCAACAGCGAGCTTACCGCCCAGCAATTCGTCCCTCCGTACCTGTATAACTCCGATGGCACGGCGGCCACGCAGCCGAGCATCACGTCGGCACCTTCCAGGATTTCCTACGGCCAGGCGTTTACCGTCCAGACTCCGAATGCGGCGTCGATCCCGCGGGGGACCCTGATCCGGCTGTCATCAGTCACTCACGCGTTCAACATGAGCCAGCTCATTTATCCTCTCACCTTCACGGCGACCAGCTCATCGAGCGTCAGTGCGGTGGCACCTGCCAATGCCAACCTGGCACCGCCGGGACCCTACATGCTCTTCCTGATCAATAGCTCGGGCGTCCCGTCGGCCGCGAAGATGGTAACGGTAGGCCCGTAGGAGCACACGGCAGTCGCCTGTAGCAAGGGCCCCAGGAAAGATGTAGGTGACCTGCCACATGCCGGGATGAGCCGCGGCTCCACCGGGTGTTCGACGGGCACAGAAGGTGCGTTTGCTGCGTGAGTCGTCCGTTGAGCTGGGGATACAGCCTCTCGGTCAAGAGGTCCACGTTGCCGCGCTTCCGCTTTCTGCCCCGCCCTTTCCAGCTCGTCCTGAGCGCGGCTGCACTCGCGTGTACCGGCGAGTCTGTGAACGTGGCGACCACCGGGATCCTGAGCGTGGTCACCTCGACCAGCGGTGCCAAGCCCGACCCTGATGGCTACACACTGGTCTTGAATTCCGATGACGGCCAATCGATCGGCGCTACCGACACCCTCCAAGTCAACGACCTACCAGCGGGCGATTACACGGTTCAACTCCAAAGCGTCGCCCTCAACTGTGCTGTCTCGGCTGAAAACCCTCGAACGGTCAGGGTCGAGGCCGGACAGACGGGATCAACTGCCTTCGCAATCGCCTGTCCAGGCACCGCCGCAACCCTCCGGATAACTACCTCCACCAACGGCCCATTCCCTGACCCAGATGGTTATTGGCTGATCATCGACGGTGTCGGCACCTACCCTAACGGTGAAGGAATTTTTCTCGGTCCTGCCGCCGAGCTCAGGCGTATTGTGATCCCCGGGGCACATACCGTGGAGCTTGGTGGAATGGAGGTCAACTGCCAGGTGACAGGGGATAATCCCCTAAGGCTCCTGATTCCTGCGGATGTGACGACTCTGGCTGCGTTCGAAATCACGTGTGAAGCGACCGGCGATATCGGGATCTCTGCCCACACCGACGGTGAGGGCACCGATCCGGACGGCTACCTGTTCCGCGTAGACGGAGGTGTGCCTGAGCCGATTGACGGCAAATCGGATAGGATTGTGGCCCGTCTGGCCGTCGGGCCTCACACCGTCCAACTGTCCGGACTGTCTGGGAACTGTTCGGTGTATAACGAGAATCCGCGCCAGATAACTGTGCGAGCCGCTGAACGCGCCATTGTGAACTTCCCGGTCTCGTGTGTTGCGGCGAGCAGGCAACTCGGGTTGACCACTCAGCCGTCTGCCGAGGCGCAGAGGGGAGTGAAGCTGGCGATGCAGCCGGTCGTGCAGCTCCAGGATGGGGCAGGCGGCCCCCTGGCCCAAGGCGGGGTTAGGGTGGAGGCGAAGGTCGCCACCGGTGGGGGCGCCCTTGAGGGGACTACCACCCGCATCACGGACGCGAATGGCCGAGCCGCATACGAGGACCTCGTGATCGCCAATGCCGGAGGGGAGCATTCACTCAGGTTCGAGGCTCCCGGCTCCGGGTTTAATGGGGTGACGTCGGAGCGGGTCCTCGTCTCGCCTAGCACCGCCTATCAGGTAACCGAGCTCGACTTCATGCCGGTCAAGATCAACGACCTGGGGCACATCGCCGGGACTCGAACAGGCTCGTTCAGTGGAGGCATTGTCCTTTGGCGCGATGGCGTCGCCACGGGTCTCGGTAGCCCGGGCGTGACCGGCACTGTCACGGGACTCAACAACCACGACGTGGTTGTCGGGTACAGCGGGGGGGCCGCAATGAGTCAGCAGCGGGGATTCCTCTGGGACGGGACAATGCACGACCTCGGACCTGCCTTCATCCCCCACGCTATCAATGATGCCGGTCAGCTCGCCGGTCGCACCCCGGCCGGCTGGCTGTTACGCGACGGGGACAATTCAACGCCCCTGAATTGCTTTCCAGGGGCGATCAACAATCTGGGCCAGGTGGCAGGCAGGTGGACGCCACCGGAACGGTATGACACCAGTCCTTGCTATTGGGACGGTGCCCTGCAGGGTCTGCCGCTCGAGTATTCCGGCGCGCATGACATCAACGACCAGACGGTCATCGTGGGTAACTCTGATTACGGCTTCAACGTTCGAGCCTTTGTCTGGCGCGATGGGGTCATCACCGGGCTGCCCAATATAGGGAGTGGCTCAAAGGCACTGGCGCTAAATGAGGCCGGCGCCATCGTCGGGGCTAGCGGGGAGACCTACGATGGCGCCTGGTATCCAGTCCTTTGGGAGCACGGCACCGTCACCAGACTCGGGGACCAGTTCGGGGAGGCACAGGACATCAACGCCAGCGGGCTGATCGTGGGCTTCTATGGGGTAGGCCTGCCATCGAGAGGCGTTCTGTGGACTCCATCCGACCCTGCCGCTCGGAGCAGAGCCATGGGCGCTCGCTAGCTCCTAGCTGGAGCAGCTGATGACGAAGTCAGCGCTGGAGCGTCTCCCCGACAACACGATGACCTTGCGCGGGTCCTTGCCCTGGACGTTGCAGTTGGGGGCTACATCGCGTAACGCCACTGAATGAGGACCCGAGACGGCGCTGAGCTCGAGCGACGCGTTGAGGCCGATGGACAGGGACTCACCTCCATCGATGCGGACGGTGTAGCCATCGGGATCCGGCCCCGCGCCGCTGGTCAGAGTAGTGATGGCGATATTGCCTGTTGTCACACTGCAGGTCACCTGAAACAGAACGGCGGTGGTCTCACCAGCAGCTATAGTGACAGGACGGGGGTTGTCACCTTCGAGCGCGCAGTTTGACCCCATGCCGGCCAGCCGAATCGTGTGGTTACCCGGAGTGACACCCGCACTTCGAAAGCTGGAGGATGATCCGATCGTTTGGGGGTCCTCGGCATCCACCTGAACGATGTAACCGTCAGGGTCGACTTCGGCCCCGGTTGTTGTGGTGGTTACTTCTAGAGAGCCCGTGGTGGGGCCAGACAGATCGCCTCCGCTGCAGGCGAGAGCAACCGCTGACAGGGACAGCAGGAGATGGCTAAGGAAGTACCGAAAGTATCCCATCGTCGGACACCGCCTCGGTGAGCTGACGGAGACCTTGCGAGTGGAGCGGACCGGGATCGAACCGGCGACCCCCTGGTTGCAAACCAGGTGCTCTCCCAGCTGAGCTACCGCCCCGAAGGTCTTGCAAGGTAGCGACTTCCCTGCCTAATCTGAAGCGTCACGATCTTCGGCGCCGCCCGGTCTATGGACGGGCGTGGGCTCGTCGAATCAGGGGTTCGGCGATCGACGGGGCTTTCAGGTTCTGGGCTGTTGGGAGCGTGCTGGTCCTGATTTTGTCGCTGTCAGAGGGCCCTCTCCCTTAACTCTCCCTATTGGGGCGTCCAGAGTGTAGCGTGAACCCCTCCACCCGACGTCGCGCTCCAACCCACCACCTGTCCCGCGTCGTTGATCCCCCGGGCACCGCTAGAGTCCCCTGCCACCGCGCCCAGGTCCTTCATGACCCCATTCTCCCAGAGAAACGCACGTGGCGGCCCGCCCAAGGTTTTGTTGCTAGTGCCCACAATCTGACGTGCGGTGTTGATTCCGTAGGCGATACTGTACTCGCCCCCCAGCGTGCCGAGATCGGTGATCACCCCATTCTCCCAGAGAAAGGCGTGGTCGGGGCCACCTCCATACTCAGTTCCGGGCGTCCTGCTGCTACCCGCGATCTGACCCGCCGCGTTGATCGCATGGGCAATACTGGAGGAACCGCCCAGAGTTCCGAGATCCCTCGGCGTTGCCGTGCCCCAGAGAAACGCGTGAGCACCGCCAAATGGCCCCCGGCTGCCAACGATCTGACCCGCGGCGTTAATAGCACGAGCCGTGCTGCCGACTCCAGGGCTCAAATCAGTCATCTGCGGGCCGTCCCATACAAAACCGCCCACTGGGCCAGGCTCTCCATTCTCGTCGCATTTCCAATCCTCCCCCACCACCAGGCCCGCGTCATTGACCCCATAGCCTATGGCGTGGTCATCCCTGCACCCCATGGCGCCGAGGTCGATCGCGAGGTCTCCATCCCACAAGAAGGCATGGGTGTCCCCGCCATCGGTGTGCACGAAGCCCACGACCTGTCGCCTGGAGTTGACGGCTCGGGCACCATTAAGGCTGTTGTCGAAGTTGGGAGGGCCCTCCAGACCCCTCATGACCCCCTCCACCCAGACGAAAGCGGACCAGAGATCCACACCGCCGGTCGGTGGGGTGCGCACAGCCTGGCTCTCGCCGACTATCACGCCCTCCTGGCTGACCGCGTAGGCTCGGCTGTCGCGAAGCCCAAGGGTGCCCAAATCAATCCTGCGGTACGCCGGCACGACGAGGCATCGAACGACGAAGATCACCGTGGATTGCTGCAACGCGCTGACGGTGATCCGGCGCGGGGTCTCACCTTCAACCGAGCAATTCGTGGCGACGTCAGCAAGTGCTACGGTGTGGGGTCCGAGCGGCACCCCATCAAGACTGAGGTCACCTGTCGTACCCAACGCCCCGCGATCGGTGCCGTCCAGATTGACGATGTATCCATTCGGATCAGAGGAAAGACCGCTGGTTGAAGCGAAGATCTGCAACCTGCCGGTAGTCGCGATGCAGGTTACCGAAAAGCTCACTGAGATGGTGTCACCAGCTGTGATGGTGACGCGCCGGGGGTTCTCACCCGCCACCGCGCAGTTCGCCGCTACTCCGTCAAGCCTGACGGTGTGGTCGCCAACGACGTCGCTGGAGCGCACGACGCCTGCGAGCCCGATCGTCTGGACCGGCTCCGCATCCACCTGGACCGTGTAGCCATCGGCATCGGGCTCCGCGCCCGCCGTGGAGGTGGTGATCTCGAGCGTGCCGACCGAGGGCTCGATGAGGGCCTCTCCATGACAGGCAAGAGCCGAGGCAGCGATGAGGAACGGGAGAGATCGGACGAAACTGCGGAGAGGTGACACCGAGGACCCCT
>JBDTUV010000034.1:0-12195 GCA_040007575.1 Gemmatimonadales bacterium | reverse complement strand
GCTTCTCGGCTTTGGAGACGGTGCCTTCATCGTGCAGGACCCGGCCCAGGCCCTCCTTGCGCGGTTCGCCGACCTGCCTTCGGGAACCGTCATCTACGACGCCTGCGCTGCGCCCGGCGGCAAAAGCATCGCGCTTGGCCGCCACGCGAAAACCGTCGTAGCTGGTGAAGTGAGCCCCTCCCGCGCTAGGCGGCTGGCCGAGAACGTCGTCCGGGCAGGAAGCGGACGGGAACAGGTCATCGTCGCAGACGCCCGGCAGCCCCCGCTCCGGCGGGCGGAGGTCGTCCTGGTCGACGCACCGTGTCTTGGTACCGGCACCTTCGCCCGCAATCCGGATGCACGCTGGCGGGTGACCCCGGAGGGACTGGGATCGCTGGAACACCTCCAGTCGCAGCTGCTCGAGCGAACGGCTTCGGTCGTGCCGCCGGGAGGGCTGCTAGTTTACTCGACCTGTTCGCTGGAACCCGAGGAGAATGGTGCCCAGATTAAGCGCTTTCTTGCCGGTCACCCCGATTTCTACCGGGAGCCCACGGAAGCCATTCCCCCTGATCTGCTCTCGCAGCAGGGAGACCTGATGGTGCTGCCGCAGCAGCATGGCATGGACGGCGCCTTTGCGGCCCGTCTCCGCAGGAGTGTATGAGAGCCCGACGTCACACTACATCGGGCGTTCCGCTCCTGCAGTCGGCTCACTGGCGCCGGTTCCTCCGTGACCTGGGGCTGATCGCGTTGACTTTCGTCATCGGCTATGGCGTCTCGGTGCTGTGGCTGTCTCCGGGGTCGGTCTTCACCAAGGACCATTCTCTTCCGCGAATTCTCGAGCTGACCGAGACGCAGGCACGGAACAAGTTGACCCAGCTCGGATTCCGACCGAGGCTCGATGGCGAGCGGCAGAACGACACGTTCCCCCGCGGCACCGTCATCTGGCAGGATCCTCCCCCCGGGACGGTGCTGCCACCCAACAGCGTGGTTCAAATTGTCGTAAGCGCCGGCCCGTCACTGGTGGCCGTGCCCGACGTGATCGGATTCAACCTGCCCCAGGCCACCAGGGTCTTTTCAGCTGCCGGCGTGAAGGTAGGCGCCGTTGACACGGTCGCCGGCGGCCAGGAGCGCGGCGTCGTGCTGGCCACCCGACCGGCCGCCGGCGTCGGCCGTCCACGCGGCTCACCAGTCGCGCTTGTCATCAGCCTTGGGCCGGAGCCAGAGCCATGACCTTAAGGATCGCACCCAGCATGTTGAGCGCCGACCTGACTCGTCTGCCGGAGCAGGTGGACCGCGTGGCGGAAGGTGGCGCCGACTGGCTGCACGTCGACGTGATGGACGGACACTTCGTGCCGAGCCTGACCTTCGGTGCGCCTCTGGTTCGGGCGTTGAGGCGACTGACCACCATGCCAATCGACGTCCACCTCATGGTGGAGCGTCCCGAGCGCTATCTCGGCGAGTTCGCCGATGCGGGTGCCAGCGTATTCACCTTCCACCCCGAGGCCACAGTGCACGTACAGCGGCACCTCGCCACTGCGCGGCAGCTCGGCATGGTCGCCGGGCTGGCCTTGAATCCGTCCACGCCGGTGGTCCTGTTGGAGGAAGTCCTGGACGATGTCGAGCTGGTACTGGTGATGTCGGTGAACCCCGGCTACGGCGGCCAATCCTACATTCCGCAATCCACCGACAAGATCCGCCGTGTCCGGGCGCTGCTCGACCGGCGGAATTCGCGGGCCGCGCTGGAAGTTGACGGCGGGATCACCAGCGCCACGATCGGTGAGGCCTGGACCGCTGGCGCCGACACTTTCGTGGCGGGGACCGCCATCTTTGGAGCGGCCGATCCGGGGCAAGCCGTCCGTGAACTCAAACGGCAGTGCGCCGTAAAGGTGTGAGGCCGGCGATGTCGAAGCAGTGGATCGTGGTGGTTGCGGTGGTTGCGGGACTTGTGGCCGGTGCCATCGCCCTCGTCAGGTTCGGACCCGAGGTTGGCCGGGTCGAGGTGGGCGCCAAGGCCCCGGATTTTCGCGCCATCGACCTGGCAACCGGAGACTCGGTCTCGTTTCGGGAGCACTACAAGGGCGCCGTTACTCTGGTCAACGTCTGGGCGACCTGGTGCCTTCCCTGCCGGGTCGAGATGCCGGCCATGGAGCGGGTGTACCAGCAGCTCGCGCCGCGGGGATTCAAGATCGCCGCTGTCAGCGTCGATGAAGGCAGCCCTGAGGATGTGCGCGCGTTCGGCCAGGAATACGGCCTGAGTTTCGACCTGCTACAGGACCGCAGCACCGTGGTGCAGCAGATCTATCAAACCACCGGTGTGCCCGAGAGCTTCCTGATCAACAAGGACGGGGTGATCGTGAAGCGCATCATTGGCGCGCACGACTGGAGCTCTCCGGTGAACCGCGCGCTGGTCGAGCGCCTTCTGGACGACACTGGGCGGTAGATGGCTGAGTGGATCCTCGGGATCGAGACCTCCTGCGACGAGACTTCGGCCGCCGTCCTGCAATCGGAGGACGGCCGGTGCGCGCTCGTCTCGCTGGCCATCCTCTCCCAGGACGTGCACCGGATCTTCGGTGGGGTCGTTCCTGAGCTGGCCAGCCGCGCCCATGTACAAGCCATAGGGTCCGTCGTCGAACGCGCTTTGACGGACGCCGGGATCGGCTTGCCCCAGCTGGATGGAGTGGCGGTCACCGCCGGCCCGGGGCTGGTCGGAGCGCTACTCGTTGGCGTGATGTACGGGAAGACTCTGGCGTTCAGCGCCGACCGCCCGCTCATCGGGGTCAACCATCTCGAGGGTCACCTCTTCGCCCCCACGCTGGAAGACCCGGAGCTCGAGCCGCCGTTTATAGCACTACTCGTGAGCGGCGGCCACACGATGCTGTTGGATGTCCCTGCCTGGGGCGAGTACCGGCTGATGGGACAGACGTTGGACGATGCGGCGGGCGAAGCGTTCGACAAAGTGGCCAACCTCCTCGGCCTGGGCTACCCCGGTGGAGCACCACTGGAGCGTCTGGCGCGGGAAGGCCGCCCCGACCGCTTTCGATTCCCCCGGCCGATGCTGCAGGAGCTGGAGCGAGAAGGCCCTAATCGCTACGCTTTCTCCTTCAGCGGTCTCAAGACCGCCGTACTGCGCGCGGTGCGCCCCGGCCAGAACTTCGCAGATGCCGAGCACGCCACCGCTGACCGGGCCGATTTGGCGCGGGGCTTTCAGGACGCCGCTATCGACGTGCTAGTGGCCAAGACGGCCCACGCGGTCCACTCGACCGGCTACACCAAGGCCATGGTGGGTGGGGGCGTGGCTTGCAACCGGGCACTGGTGGCCAACCTGAAGGACCGGCTGGCAGGACGGGCCCGGGTGAGCGTAGCTTCCCCACGACTCAATACCGATAATGCCGCGATGATTGGGGCAGCCGGGGCATGGCGGCTCGCGCGCGGCGAGCGGAGCGGGTGGGACCTCGAGCCGCGCGACGATCTGCCGCTGCCGGGCCTCGTTTCCGCCCTTCACTCAATGGGATCCAAGTCATGACGGTTCACCCGTTCATCATTCACCTCGGGCCGCTCGAGATCACCGGCTACGGCATCATGCTGATGGTCGCCTTCCTCATGGGCGGCTGGTTGATAGCCCGGCAGCTCCGGGAGGCCGGCCTGAAGGACGACTACGCCGCCGATATGGTTGCCGCCGCGGTCGTGGGCGGCATCATCGGAGCCAAGCTGTGGTATGTGGCCCTTACCGGAGATCCCGACGCGCTGCTCTCACGAGGTGGCCTCGTCTGGTACGGCGGGTTCATCGGCGGCGCGCTGGCTGTGATACTGAACAGCTGGCGCCGCGGGGTGCCCCTCCGCTGGACCATGCAGGCCGCAGCGCCAGCGCTGGCGGCAGCGTATGCCCTTGGTCGGGTCGGCTGTTTCCTGGTCAACGACGATTACGGGAGGCCAACCGATCTTGCCTGGGGGGTCAAGTTTCCCGAGGGGCTTCCTCCCTCGACCGCCGAAAACCTCAAGAACCTCTTCGGCATTCCCATTCCGGCCGGGGTAGATCCTGCCACGGTGCTTGCCGTTCATCCGACCCAGCTCTACGAAGTGGCAGCGATGCTGGTGGCCTTTGCCGTGCTCTGGTCCCTCAGGAAGAGAGGCCGGCCGGTTGGCTGGCTGTTCGGCCTGTACCTCGTGTTCGCCGGGGTCGAGCGTTTTCTGGTAGAGATCCTTCGGGCCAAGGACGACCGCTTCCTGGGACCCTTCACCCTGGCCCAGCTGACCAGCGCGATCATCGTCATCGTCGGAATCAGCCTACTGTATGCCTGGCGCCGAGGCCCAAGCCCGGCTCCAGGAGCCTATTTATCGACTGGGAAGAAATTGCCAGCGACTAAAATCTCGACAGCTGCGTAATCTATTTGTGCGTAACGACTTACGGCTAAATACCCTCTGAGTGTACAAATCTTGCACCTCTAGGTCACTTGAGGTGTGCTGCGCTTGTCGTTATAGCACAACGACTTAGCGAATGGCGCGCTTTGGCATCCTGCTTGCCATAATAGGGCGCACCAAGCTTTACGGGAAAAGTGGTAGGTCGAAGAAGGGTGGAGCGGACACTTCGGTCCGTCTCCGTAAACTCAGGGGGCGATCTACCACCTCTAATGCGAGCGGCCCGTCAATCGACGGGCCGTTTGCTTTTTTTGCAAGCAGGGGGTCACCGGTTCGATCCCGGTCCGCTCCACTTGCTAGATCGTGGCCCTGCGGCGGGTTCCGCTGTGGGGCCTTAGTGCATGGGGGTTCAGAGCATGTACGGCACGTCCGACCCGCTGGTGGGATAGGCGTAAATCATCTGCCGCAGCTCTTTCGCTGTGATGCCGAACCGCACGGCGAGCGCGAAGAGGTTGATGACCTCATCCGCGTGCGCACCGAGCAGATGGGCCCCTATGATGCGGTCGTTGTCGGCGTCCACCACCGTCTTGAACATCCCAACCGTTTCACCGACGCGCCGGTTGGTGTACCAGTCAGACGTATCGCCGGTCTCGATGCGCACGGTGAGCCCCTGGTCGCGGGCGGCCTTCTCAGTAAGCCCGACGCTCGCCAGCGGCGGGAGAGTAAACACGACGCTTGGGATGCCCCGGTAATCGGGACGCTTCGCATTGCCGTGCAGGAGGTTGGAGGCGACGACGGCGCCCTCGTGCGCCGCCACCGGGGTGAGCGGCATGGCGCCCGGCGGGAGGACGACATCTCCCGCGGCGTAGACGCGGGGATTGGTGGTGCTCTGCAGGAACTGATTGACCTCGACCGCACCGCGACGGTCGAGCCGCAGCGAGCCGGTATCGGCGCCAAGACGTGCAGTGTTCGGCACCCGCCCGGCGCCGTGCACCACGAGATCCACCTCGATGGCGGCGGCCGACCCGTCACCGGCGTAGACCCGCAGGACGGCAGACCCGCCGACTCGCTCGACGCCGGTCACGGCGCGGTCGAGTCGGAGGTCTATTCCCTTGTCCCGGCTATGCGCCAGCAGGCGCCCGACCAGCGCCTCGTCGAAGCTCGGCAGCGGCGCCCCGCGGCTTAGCACCACGACCTCGGCTCCCGCCTGCCGCGCGACGTGCGCAAACTCGAGTGAGATGTACCCCGCGCCAACGAACGCGATGCGGGGCGGGAGCACCTCGAGCTCGAGGAACTGGGTGCTGGTAGTGACGAGGTCCTCGCCGGGGATGCCGAGTGGCCGCGGACCGGATCCGGTCGCGATCACGATGTGCCTGGCGGTTACCTCACGGTGGCCCACCACGAGGCGATCCTCGGCTACGAACCGAGCCTCGCCATACAGCCTCTCGATCCCCGCCTTCCTGAGCGCGGCCTCCCGGTTCGGCGGCACGGGATCGGTGAAGGTGCGCTTGAAGCGGATGAGCGCCGGCCAATCGATGGTGGCCTGGCCGGCCACGCCATGCTCCCGCATCCGCTGGTGCCAGGCGACGAGGTCCGCCGCTCCGACGAGCACCTTTTTGGGATCGCACCCGCGTACGGCGCAAGTCCCGCCGTAGGGCTGGTCATCCACGACCGCCACTCGCCATCCCGCGGCACGACACTTTGCCGCAGGCGCCGAACCACCGGATCCTGTGCCCAACACCACCAGATCGAACGAATCGGCCACCTGTACTCCTCGAGACTCGGCGATGTTGCTGGTTACGTCGCCGCCGGAGTGACGGCGGTCGCCGTGTAGCCGAGCGTCTTGATGGCCGCGACCATCTGCTCGACTGTGACGGCAGCGGGATCGTAGGTCACCACGGCTCGGCTCTGCTCATAGCTCACGTCCACCTTCGACACACCGGCGAGATGGGTAAGGACTCTCCGCACCCCGAAGACGCAGCCGCCGCACGTCATCCCCTCGACCTTGAACGTCACGATCCTGATCTCGGCGGCGTGCGCTACGCTTGCCATCTGGGGAGCACTCTTGGCCGCGACAGCGCCATGGGTAGCGCCACACACGTCGCAGAGCGACAGACCGCCGCCTACCGCCAGGACCCCGATTGCTGCCAGAATCTTGTTCATCAGACGAGACCTCCGACAAGGTCGAGAGCCGACAGGCGTCAGACCAGGAGCTTCGACCATTGGGGGAAAGTGAGCAGGACGAGTGCAAACAGCGCCGCGCTCCAGAGCAGCAACGCATCGCGCGTCCTGCTGCGAGCCACAGTACAGCTGCCATCAACGTCGCATGATCCCCCGGCGTCTCCGGCTGGGCGACGGCCGTAGACGATGTAGAAGCCGAGCGCAAGCAGGCCGACCGAGAGACCGGTGAACACCGGGCGTAGCGGCTCAAACCAGCTGGCGAGCCCGGCCCCGACCCCGAGGGTCACGAACAGGACTGGACCGATGCAGCAGAGCGACGCGAGGAAGGCCGCCCCGACGGACCCGACGGAGGCGCTGGCCGCCCCGAAGGACCGTTTCACGCGCCACCGTCGCGTAAAATATCGTGAGGCGGCCGGCCACACGCGGAACGGACGGCTGCCCGGATCGTTTCCGCCACGGGGATACCGTCCGCCCGGCAGGCAGCGGCATCGCCCCTGGCCGCTCCCGTGACGTCGCGCCCGCTGATGAGCACCGTCGGCGAGGCGTAGCGCTGGACGCGCGCGGGCGTCGCGGGATCGTGTTGATCCCACTCCTGCCAGACCAGGGGCAGCTGCTCCAGGGCGAGGGCGTCCCGAATCGCGTGACGGGCCGTCTCGACATGTGGGCAGCCGGTGAAATACACGAGTTCAACGTCGGTCCTGTGCTCGGCGGTCATAAAGAATCCTGAGAATGATCGAGGGCGTCGAGAATCGGACACTCGGCGGTGGGGGCGCGGGTCTGGCAGGCGTCAGCAAGTTGATGGAGGGCATCTCGCATGCGCGCCAGCTGGGCCATCTTCTGTTCGATCCGGGCGATCGCTGCGCGCGCATCCGCCTCGACGGCAGCGCACTCGGGCGCCGGTGAGACGCGCAGCGCCAGGAGTTCCGAGATCTCCTCGAGTGTGAAGCCCAGCGTTTGCGCTCGACGGATGAACTGGACGCGGCGCACGCTCTCCGGTCCGTATTGCCGGTAGCCACCGGGCGACCGCCCCGGCGCGGGGAGGAGCGCTCGCCGCTCGTAATAGCGCAGCGTGTCGGGAGTGACGCCGGTCTGCTCGGCGACCTGGCCGATCGTCAGGGAGGGCATGCTGCCGAATCTACACCTTGGAGCTAGGTCCAAGGTCAAGGGGCTGCGGGCCGTCCGTAGTGAGTCGACCCACCACCGAACTCTGGCCATTTGGAGCGGGAGCGCACTCGGTTGTGGTGAGTTGTGTGTGAGTTTCTCGCAATACAGGGCCCCGAAGGGCCCCTCAACCTCAACGCCGATGCCCAGGACAGTGCGTAGGTTCAACAACTTGTAGAATCCGGGTCACTTCTCAGTCGGCTATGCCATCAGGCTATGATCGGCCACCACGATCCCGTCTTCGTCGGCGTACAGGAAGTGCCCGGCAGAGAAGGCGACTCCGGCAAAGCTCACCGTTCCACCCCGCTGCCCGGTGCCGGCTTTCCCGCTTCGCCTGGGCGAGGTGTTGACCGCCCTGACACCCACTGGGATCTCGCCGATCTCGACCGAGTCGCGTACACAGCCGTTGATGACCAGCCCCGCCCACCCGTTGGCGTGCGCCAGGGCAGCGAGGCGTCCTCCCACCAGCGCGCAGCGCAGCGAGCCGCCGCCATCCACCACCAACACCCGGCCCAGTCCTGCAGTTTCGAGAGCCTGTGCCACCAGGGCATTGTCCTCGGAGACCCGCACGGTCTCGATCGGTCCGGCGAATCGGCTCTGGCCGCCATAGTCGCGGAGGATGGGCTCCGCGAGGTGGACGACCGGCCCGAATGCGTCGCACAGGTCCGCGGTGGCGAACTTCACTTACGGCTTCTGAGCGCTGGATTCCGGCGCTTCGGTCAGGTTGGTCTTTAGAGTGGTGGCCGCGGGTGGCGTGGAGTGGCGCGATCCAGGTGGCGAGGCGGGAGCGCTGTTCTGTCGCCGCGGCTCGATAGCAAAATTCCAGATCAGTGCGGCGAATAGCAGGATCACCAGCACGCCCTGTGCGAGCAACGACTCGACCGTCGGATAGATCCCGAGCCCGGGCATCCGGGGCGCCCAGGAAAGAATGGTGGTCGGCAGGACGCCCCCTCCCTGGAGCTCGGCTACGCCCTTGCCGGCAAACACGAACGCCATGTAGTACAGGAAGGCGCTGGTCACCCCGAAAAACGGCTTGAGCGGGAGCCGGACTCCAAATCGGCTGATGGCAATGTAGACCCCGACCAGAATCGCCGTGCCGACCAGAATACCAGCCACGATGGGCATGCCGCTCTCGTCGTGCCCCACAGTGAAGAACAGCGCCTTGTAGAAGAGAACTGTCTCGAAACCTTCGCGGTAGACAGCCAGAAAGGCTGCGGAAGCCAGCGCCAGCGAAGACCCGCTGGTCAGTGCATCGTTCACTTTGCTCTTCACGAAGTGATTCCACTTGACCACTTCCATTTTCGACAGCAGCCAGTAGCTCACGTAGAAGAGGACGATCGTGGCAACGACCATGGTCGCCCCCTCCAGCACTTCCTGCTTGGCGGGCGTGAGATGAAATACCGTCTCGACCGCAAAGGCCGTGATCACACTGGCACCGATGGCGGCCGCGACACCCAGGTTGATTTCGCGCTTCCGGTGAGAGGCTCCCATCTTGACCAGAAAGGTCATCAGCGCGCCCACGATCAGTATCGCCTCGAGCCCCTCTCGAAGCATGATCAGGAACGACTCGAAGAACAGATTGGCAGGGGATAGGCTCTCGCCCAACGATCGCTCCGCCTTCTCCAGCCCCAGCGCAAGCTGCTGCCGGAGGGAGTCGAGCTCGGCGCCGGTGCCGCCGCCAGCCACCCGCGCCCGGAGTGCGGCAAATTCCCCCTCCAGCTGCGCGGCCAGCTTCGGGTCCTTGGTACGAACGCCGCGCTCCACCTGCTCGAACGTCATGTAGGCGTCGAACGCGCTCGTGTTCGCCGACGAGTCGCCCTTACGCGCGAGAACATATGTCGACTCGAGCTGCTGCCGCACCTGTCCAAAAACATGCGCGGTGGCGTTCGCCGTGGCATCCGGCTGGGCACTCCGTATTGCGGCTACCTGCGCCAGCGCGGCGGGTGAGGTATCCCTCGCCTGAAGCGCTCCTAACAACTCGAGGTCTGACATCCCCCCGGTGACCGGGAACGAACGGAGAGCAGCGGGAATGTTGCCTGAGGGGCTGGGGAGCCGGAGCAGAGTGGCGTACAGCGCCGCGGCCCAGCGGTCCTGAGCCGGCAGGCGGAGCTCGAAGGAGGGCATCGCCGTCCCCACCACGCCGATGGTGATACGGCGGTAATAGTCGAGTGGCGACCGCTCCATCAGCCCGGCGTCGTGAGCAAGATTGGTCGGCTTGGGCTCGAGCCCACGAGCGACCGGTCCGTCTCCCTGGCCCAGGGTGCCGTGACAGCTGGCGCAGTTGGCCTGGTAGACCTCGGCGCCGCGAGCCAGGGAAGGCGTCTGCGCCGGTAGCTCGTCTAGAGTCACACCTGACCGGGCGGAGAGGGTACTCGTCAGCCGGCGGACCCGAACGTCGATCGAATCGGGCGGAGCGGTGCGCCCCACCAGCCTGATGACCGAGTCGATCTCGGCCAGAGCACTCCGGCTGAGCTCGGCGGGAAGAGCCTGAGCAGAGCGGCGAGACTCCTGGAGAAAGAGCCCGGCCTCATCCACCTCTGCTTGTGATGCCACACGGCCATTCACGATCCCGGTACGGTATTCCTGCGCGGCCAGTTGGGCCGTGGCCGCGAGACGCCGTACCAGGGGCGCAGGATCCGTCGGGGGAGTCGTCGTCTGCTGAGAACCGCTGAGGAAGCTCACCCCTATCAGGAGGGCTGCTCCACAGTTGAGAACCATTTTCACCCGGTTTGAAAATCGACCAGAAGAAACTAGAGTGTTCCGGTCGGAATTGAAAGAGGGTTCCTACTAGGGCGCTTCGACGACTGCGATCGCCCCGGCCGAGGTGGCCGAGTGGGTGAGAGATACCTGAATGCGTAGCCCGCCGCTTTCATCGGAGAGACGCGCGGCTAGACCATGAAGCTCGATGGCGGGTCTGCCTTCGGGGTCCCGCGACACCTCGATCTCCCGCCAGCCGATTGCCCTGGCGCCCTGAAGTGACTGCATTGCCTTGTACACCGCCTCTTTGGCGGCGATGCGCGCAGCGGCATGTCCGGTGGCATCAGGTCGGGTGGCCAGATAGTCCCGCTCGCGCTCCGAAAAGAAGCGGGTCATCGCCTTCTCTCCCTTATTGGCCAGCAGCGATCTCACCCGCTCCAGATCAACCAGATCAATGCCCACCCCGATCACCGTCACGGACGGGACCACCAGAACTCCGCCAGCGGGCGCAGGAGCGGCGGCACGGGCACATACCCGCCCAGCACCAGACCCAGGTATGTGGCAGCTGTCAGGACAGACACACTGATGAGCCAGAGAGGCCAGGTCGGCCTGCGCCACGATCTTGCCCGATCGATCTCTGCTTTCCAGCGGTCCTGTTCCGCCCGTGCTCCAGCTGACAGCGCCAGCCAGGCTGCTTCCATGCGGCGAGCCGCGGCTGCAAGGGCACGCTGCCACTCCTCTTGTCCAGCCCGACCCCGGCTGCCTGAAGCCGATGCACCGGGCACCGTCTGCTCCAGGGCATCGAGGGCGCTCACGAATCCAGCGCCACCACTGCCCAGGCGAGAGGTTATCGCCCGGACATCTTCGGGCTTGAGCCTGAGGGCCTCGAGCTGTCGAGCGGGAAGCCTCGATTCTTTGGCGGCCTCACTCAGCTTCGCGTTCACCGCCTCGGCTAGCCGCTCGGCCGCGGCGGCTACGGCACGTTCCCAGAGGTCGAGCCACGCCACGCGCGTCAGGGATGCTATTGCGCCCTGTCTGTCACCCGAGGCTGCGAAAGAGCGGGCGGCACCGGCAAGCTCGAAGATCCCGGTTACCAGATTGAGACGGATGTCATCGAGAACGAGATCGAGAGACCCACGGTCGCCGCGGGTCAGGGGCGGATCGACCAGCCGGCCAAGTGAGGGGCCTAGCTCCGGAACCAGCCAGGCATCAGTCGAGGTGGGGGGCAAGGATGGCCTCGATGACGCGCTCGGTGTCGCTGAGATTCTCAAATGCGGCGTGAGGACCGCAGGCCACGAGGTCGGCTACCGAATACGCGCCGGTGGCCACTGCAACCGCGCGTGCGTCGATGCCTGCCCCGCAAGCGATGTCGGCCGGTGTGTCGCCGATGATGACGACCTCGGCGCCCCTGGGAACCCGGCCGAAGTAGGGCTCCGCTCGCCGTGCGGCAATGAGCGGCAGGTCTGGCCGGTGGGCTGCATCGGAGCCGTACGCTCCCACTCGAAAGCGCGCCGGATCGAGCCCAGCAGCCTGGAGCTTCAGCGCCGCTCCCTGGGCCATGTTCCCCGTAAGGAGGCCCAGGACCACCCCCTCCTCCCGCTCCAAGCGATCGAGCAGCGGGTGTACGCCGGGCATGACCGTCGTTCTGGTGGTAGGCTGCTGGAGCTCGTGCTGAAGCAGATCGACGTAGCGGCAGCAGAGCGCTTTAACCCGGTCTGATTGATGCGGGCCCGGATGCCCGGCGGCCTCGAGCAGCTCAGTCACAATCTGGGGATCGGTTTTGCCGTCGAACCGCACTTTCTGCATCCCGCCGGCGTGACC
>JBDTUV010000033.1:0-12328 GCA_040007575.1 Gemmatimonadales bacterium | reverse complement strand
GCTACTCGACGACCGGCAGCACCGTGCTGGCCAACGCCCAGCCCTGCAACGTGAATACCAGGTGCGGCCCACTCGCCATCGCTCACAACGGCAACCTCATCAACGCCGGCGCCATCAAGCATGAGCTGGTGTCCCGGGGAGCAATCTTTACCGGCTCCAGCGATACCGAAGTGCTGGTACATCTGATCGCACGCTCCGACGCCGAGACGGTCGAAGGCCAGATCCGTGAGGCTCTGGAGCAAGTGGACGGGGCCTACAGCCTGGTGATCACCGTAGGCCGGACGATGTATGCCGTGATCGACAGCCGCGGCTTCCGCCCGCTGGTCATTGGCCGCCTCGGCGCCGGGATCGTGGTCGCCTCGGAGACCTGTGCACTGGATCTGATCGGGGCCTCCTTCCACTGCGAGCTCCGGCCGGGAGACTTCATCCGGATCGAGGACGGGCAGGTCACTCACTTGCCCCGGCTGGCCCAGCGCCCGGTGAGCCGCTGCGTCTTTGAGCTGGTGTACTTCGCCCGGCCCGACAGCACCGTATTCGGCAAATCGGTCGATGGGGTCCGCCGCGAGCTCGGGCGGCAGCTTGCCCGGGAGCAGGCGGCCCCCGGTGGCGAGGTGGTGTTCGCCGTACCAGACAGCTCCAACGCCATGGCGCTCGGCTTTGCCGAGGCGTCCGGCATCAAGCTGGAGTACGGGCTCATCCGGAATCATTACGTCGGCCGGACGTTCATCAACCCGACCCAGTCCCTCCGGGTGGCCAAAGTGAAGATCAAGTTCAACCCGGTGCGCGAGGTCATCGAGGGCAAGTCGGTGGTTGTGGTGGACGACAGCCTGGTCCGGGGCAATACCAGCAAGGAGCTGGTGCAGATGATCCGCGGCGCCGGTGCCCGGGAGGTGCACCTGCGGCTCGGCTCGCCGCCGATCACGGGACCGTGTCACTACGGGATCGACACGCCAACGCGGGAAGAGCTGATAGGGGCAACCCACTCGATCGAGGAGATCCGGCAGTTCCTGGGCGTGGACTCACTAGGCTACCTCTCGCTGGACGGCATGTTGAGCGCGGCGGGCAAGGATACCGCTTTCTGCCACGCCTGCTTCTCGGGCAAGTACCCTACCACGACGCCGGAGCAGCTGGAGCAACTGCGGCGCGATACACCGCTCATCCCCACGACGGCATGAGCGGCCCGTACACCCAGCCGCTGGTCTACTCCTTCGGGCAGGGCCGCGCTGACGGCACCGCCGCCATGAAGGATGTGCTCGGCGGCAAGGGAGCCGGGCTCGCCGAGATGACGACCATCGGCATCCCCGTCCCTCCCGGCTTCACCATCGCCAGCAATCTTTGCCTCCACTATCTCGAGAGCCACCAGTTCCCCAAGCGGCTGCAGGCCCAGGTGGAGAACGCGCTCCAGAGGCTCGAGACGGCCACCGGAAAGCACCTGGGCGATGGCGAAAATCCGCTGCTGGTGTCGGTACGGTCCGGGGCGGCCGTGTCGATGCCCGGGATGATGGAAACCATCCTGAACCTGGGTCTCAACGACGTAACCGTGGAAGGGCTCGGCAGGCAGAGCGGGAATCCGCAATTTGCCTGGGACTCGTATCGCCGATTCGTCCAGATGTACGGCACGGTGGTGTTTGAGCTGTCGAAAAAAGCGTTCGAGCGGATCCTGGATGAGCACAAGCAGCGCCGCGACATCGATCGTGATATCGATCTGCCGGTTGAGGAAATGCAGGCGATCGTCCGCCAGTTCAAGGAACACGTTCGTGCCGAGTCGGGACGGGAGTTTCCGGTCGAGCCGCTGGATCAGCTCTGGGGCGCCATCGCCGCCGTGTTCGAAAGCTGGAATACCCGCCGCGCCATCGACTATCGAAAGCTGCACGACATCCCCGATTCGATGGGCACCGCGGTCAACATCGTCGCGATGGTCTTCGGCAACCTGGGCGAGGATTCCGGGACGGGCGTCACCTTCAGCCGGGATCCTTCGACGGGCGAGCAGCGGCTCTACGGCGAGTTCCTGCTCAACGCCCAGGGCGAAGACGTGGTATCCGGAAGCCGTACCCCGCTGCCCATCGACCAGCTGAAGGAACGGCTCCCTCATGCCTATCAGGAGCTCGAACGACTGGCTCGCACGCTGGAGCGTCATTTCCGAGATGTGCAGGACATGGAGTTCACCATCGAACGCGGCAATCTCTACATGCTTCAGACCCGCCGCGGCCAGCGCTCTGGACACGCCGCGGTGCGCATCGCCTGCGACATGGTAGACGAGGAGCTCATCTCCGAGCAGGAGGCCGTGGCGCGCATCCCGCCGAACGACTTGAACCAGCTGCTTCATCCGACCATCGATCCCCACAGCAAGCTCGACCTGCTGACCACGGGGCTGCCGGCCTCCCCCGGCGCCGCCTGTGGGACGGTGGTCTTCGACGCGGATAAGGCGGAGCGTCTGGGGCGGGCCGGGCAAGCGGTTATCCTGGTACGACGGGAGACCTCACCGGATGACTTTCATGGCATGGTCACGGCCAAGGCCATTCTGACCGCGCGCGGCGGCATGACGTCTCACGCGGCCGTGGTGGCCCGCGGCATGGGCAAGCCCTGCGTGGCAGGCGCCCAGGGGCTGGCAGTCGACGAGAAGACCAACAGCTTCTCGGTGAACGGACGCCGGGTCGGCGAAGGCGAGTGGATCACGGTGGATGGGAGCAGCGGAAAGGTCTTCGCCGGGCAGGCGGCCCTGATCGCGCCCGAGCTCAGCGGCAATTTCAATCGGGTCATGAAGTGGGCTGACCGCATCATGCAGCTCCGCGTCCGGGTCAACGCCGATACCCCGGCCGATGCCCACCGTGGCCGTGACTTCGGCGCCGAGGGTATCGGACTCTGCCGCACCGAGCACATGTTCTTCACCGGAGACCGGCTGCTCGCCATGCGGGAGATGATCGTCGCCCAGGATGTGCCCGGGCGGAAGCGCGCGCTGGCCAAGCTACTGCCCATGCAGCGCGGGGATTTCGAGGCCATCTTTCGCGCCATGGAGGGATTCCCGGTCACCATCCGGCTCCTCGATCCCCCGCTGCACGAGTTCCTACCCAAGGAGCCGGCGGAGATTGAGGCGCTCGCCCGTGAGCTGAAGGTGGAGCCGGCGGCGCTGCGAGGTATCGTGGACCGGCTCCACGAGGTGAACCCGATGCTTGGGCTCAGAGGCTGCCGGCTGGGCATCATCTATCCCGAGATCACCGAAATGCAGGTGCGGGCCATCTTCGAGGCCGCGTGTACCGTGGCCGCACGGAAGGGGCGGGTGATGCCCGAGGTGATGATCCCGCTGACTGCCAGCGTGGTCGAGTTCCGGAAGCAGGCGCTCATCGTGCGGCAGGTGGCAGAGGAGGTCTTTCAGGAGCGGCAGATCACCGTCCCCTACTTGCTGGGGACCATGATCGAGCTGCCCCGGGCAGCACTGACCGCCGATGAGATCGCGCGGGAGGCACAGTTCTTCTCCTTTGGCACCAACGACCTCACCCAGACCACCTGGGGGCTGTCGCGCGACGATGCCGGTCGCTTTCTCCCTTACTATCTGGAGCACGGGGTAATCGAGGACGACCCTTTCCAGGTCCTCGACCAGGCTGGGGTCGGCAAGCTCATAGCCATGGCGTGCGACCTTGGCCGGCGAACCCGCCCCGATCTCAAGCTGGGCATCTGCGGTGAGCACGGCGGCGAGCCGGCGACGGTGGCCTTCTGTGACCGGCTGGGGATGAACTACGTCTCCTGCTCCCCGTATCGGGTGCCCATTGCCCGGCTGGCCGCGGCCCAGGCTGCACTGGCCGCGCGAGGTACCATGGATCGTACCCGCGCCACCGTCTAGGCCACCCGCCGCCGCCCGAGGATACCGATGACAGAGGCCCTGGTGGGCATCGTGATGGGCAGCGACTCCGACTGGGAAATCATGCAACACGCGGCCCGCCGGCTGACCGAGTTCGGCGTGGCCCATGAGGCCCGGGTCGTGTCGGCCCATCGCACGCCCGATCAGCTGTACCGGTACGCCGAGGATGCAGCGGGTCGAGGGCTGCGCTGTATCATCGCCGGGGCGGGGGGAGCAGCTCATCTTCCCGGCATGCTCGCCGCGAAGACGACCCTTCCCGTGCTCGGCGTCCCCATTCCCACCAAGCATCTGCAGGGACTGGATTCACTCCTCTCGATCGTTCAGATGCCCGCAGGGATCCCCGTGGCCACGTTCGCGATCGGCAGCGCCGGTGCCGGCAACGCCGGTCTCTATGCGGTGGCCATCCTCGCGCTCAACGATCCCGAGCTGAGCGAACGGCTGGATGAATTCCGCCGCACTCAGGAGCGCCGGGTGCTGGACCTCAAGCTGCCGGAGCCATCGTGATCCTTCCCGGCGCCACTGTGGGCGTCCTAGGAGGCGGACAGCTAGGCCGGATGTTCACCTTGCAGGCTCGCACCATGGGGTACCAGGTCGTAGTACTCGATCCAGACCCCCACAGTCCTGCGGGCGCCGTGGCCGACCGCCATATCCGCGCCGCCTACGATGATGAGACCGCCCTGGCCGAGCTTTCGGCCACCTGCGCTGCGGTCACAACCGAATTCGAGAACGTTCCCGCCGCCACCCTCGAGAGACTCGCCCGGTCATCGCTGGTCCGGCCGCCGGTCGAGGCCGTCGCCATCACCCAGGACCGAGGCGCCGAAAAGACCTTTCTGCAAAGTCATGGCTTCGCTACGGCTCCTTTTCAGGTGGTGCCGAACAAGAGCGAGCTCCTGGCGGCGTTGACCTCGATCCCGCGCCCTGCCCTCCTCAAGACCAGTCGGCTGGGATACGATGGAAAGGGACAAGCCGCAGTCGAGAACGAAGAGGACGCGCTGCGCGCGTTCGAGCGCTTCGGTAGCGTTCCCTGCGTGCTGGAGGTCCGGCTCGACTTGGAGTGCGAGCTCTCCGTGATTGTGGCCAGAGGAGCCGATGGCGACGTTGTCACCTTTCCGGTGGCTGAGAACCGGCACCAGGATGGGATATTGGAAACCTCGGTGGTGCCGGCCAGGGTATCAGGGGCGCTGTCTCATCAGGCTTGCGAGATAGCCACCAAGGTCGCCAAGGCGATGGCGTACGTCGGAGTACTGGGCGTGGAGTTGTTTGTGGCTGGAGGGGGCCAGCTGCTGGTCAACGAGATGGCGCCCAGGCCACACAACAGCGGGCACTACACTATGGATGCGTGTTCAGCCGATCAGTTCGAGCAGCAGCTTCGGGCGCTGTGCGGACTTCCTTTGGCGCGCCCCTGGTTGCTGTCACCCGTCGCCATGGTCAATCTGCTCGGCGATCTCTGGGCAGGGGGCGAGCCCCGATGGGAAGAAGCATTGAAACGCCCGGGAGTCCGGCTGCATCTTTATGGCAAGGCCGAGCCCCGGCCGGGTCGCAAGATGGGACACCTGAACTGCCTGGCCAGGGACCCCGACCGCGCCTTGGCCCTGGCGCTCGAAACCAGAGACGCATTGCGCGCGCAAGCGAGCTGATAACCTACGAGGAGATTCACCATGTATCTCGCTACCATTGTTGCTCTGACCGCCCTCACCAGTGGCGCAGCCGCGCCCACCGCCCTGGCGACCCATCCCGACCCGGTGTGTCCTTCCAGAAACGTTCCGATTGAAGGCAGGAAGAGTCCCCTCGATTCGCTGACCTTCAGCATCACCAGGCAACCGGTGAAGGTCTGCTACGGTCGGCCTTCCTCTCGGGGGAGAACGATGCTTGGGGGGAAGGACATCCCGTACGGCAAGCTTTGGCGCACGGGTGCCAACGAGCCCACCATCTTCTACGCCCCCATTCCGCTGCGTGTCGCCGGCTTGAACGTGCCCCCCGGCGTGTACTCGCTGTATACGGTGCCCGGCCCACGGGAGTGGGAGATCATCGTGAACCGGTCTACCGAGCAGTGGGGCAAGGAAGACAAGTACACCGACGAGATCAAGGCTCGGGAGCTCGGCCGGGCTAAGGTGAAGAGTGAGGTGCTCAAGACGCGGGTGGAGACCTTCACCATCAAGGCGGAGCCTGAAGGTGACAGGGCTGCATCGCTGCTGCTCGATTGGGAGAAGACGCGGGTACGGATACCGGTGCAGGCGGGAAAGTAGAGCTTATTTCAGATCTCTGACTCCTTCAATCAGCCTATCCACCTCCTGCTCCGTCGTGTAGCAGGCACACCCCGCACGCACCAATCCGTCCCTCAGTCCCAACCGGCCGACCACGGTCGTCGCATAGAAATCGCCGCTGGAGACGAACACGGCGCGGTCCGCCAGGCGCCTGGCTACTTCATCGGCTGGCCTGCCGGCAACCGTAAATGCCACCGTCGGAGTTCGAGGGGAGCCTGGCTTCGGCCCATGGAGCGTCACTCCGTCTACGTTCGAGAGCCCATCCCACAGGCGTTGCAGCAGACTCCTGCCTCGCTCGTGAAGGGCGGCAAAGGCACTCGCGAGCCGGGCACGCCGGCCTGCTCCGGTGCCGAGCGAAGCCAGGAAGTCCACTGCCGCAGCGGCCCCTACGATTCCCTCGTGGTTCTGGGTGCCGGTCTCGATCCGCTCCGGTACCGTTTCAGGAGCGGGCTCGAGCTTGGGTATGTCGACCCGAGCCAGTACCTCCTGGCGGCCGAACAGGATCCCGATATGCGGGCCATAGAACTTGTAGGCTGAGCAGGCGAGAAAATCGCAACCGATTCTTGCCACGTCCACCAGCTCGTGGGGCGCGTAGTGCACGGCGTCCACGAAAGAGAGTGCTCCCACTGAGCGCGCCATTGCGGCGGCCCGGGCTACGTCGGTGATCGTCCCCAGCGCGTTGGATGCTGCGCCGATGGCGAGCAGACGCGGCTTCGCCGCCAACAGCTCCTCCAGCCTTACCCAGTCGAGCTGACCGGTGGCCGGCAGCAGCGGAACCGAGCGCAGCGTAATCCCACGGTCTCGCTCGAGCGCGCGCCACGGGGCAACGTTGGCGTGGTGATCTAGCTCGGTGACCACGACGCAATCACCCGACCCCCAGCCTCGCCCCAACCCCCGGGCCAGGTGAAATGTGAGAGTCGTCATGTTGGCTCCGAAGGCGATTTCCCCCGGGGTCGCGCCAAGGAAGTCGGCCAGGGCCGAGCGAGCCCCCGCGATGAGCGCGTCGGTTTCCTCGCTCGTGGGGTAGGGCCAATGGGTATTCGCGTTGTGGTGATAGAGGTAGTCAGCCATGGCGTCCACCACCGCACGCGGAACCTGGGTGCCTCCCGGCCCATCGAAATAGGCCACCGCCTGGCCCCGGTGACGACGCTCGAGGGCAGGAAAGGCGGAGCGAAGCAGCGTGAGGTCGGTCGTGCGAGGGGGCGATGAGGCCGATACAGTCATAGGGCAGAACCAGGCTGGAGAAGACAGGCATCTCAGATGGGCCAGCTAAGCCTGGCCCCGGTTGTCATGGCGATTGTCCTAAGCTACCCCGAATCGTTGGCCGGTAAATCCAACTGGCGCCCTGCCGGCGGGCTGCATAGCTTCCTATCCCCTTCACACCCCCCGGGGTTCCTGCTGTACCGCGGATCACGCCTTGGTTTCGGAGCTTCGATGCTGCTCTCTAGACGAGTAGTGGCTGGTGCCCTCACGCGCGCGAGTCACACGACTCGACGATTGACGGCTCCGTGCTGGGCCGTTCTCCTGGGATCGATTAGTGCTTGCGGCACCGATCCTCGCATCCCCACTACCGTCACCTTGAGCTCCAGCGCGGTATCGTTTACGGCCCTGGGCCAAACGCAACAGCTGTTCCCTGCCGTAAGCGATCAAGACGGCAAGCCCCTGGCTGGTGCCGACGTAAGCTGGACCAGCAGCAACACCGGCTTGGCTACAGTGAGCGCGAGCGGGGTGGTCACCGCCGTGGGAGCGGGCACTGCGGACATCACCGCCAGATCCGGCTCCGCCACAGCCACCGTGCAGGTTACGGTCGTCCAGACACCCACTCAGCTCCTCAAGGTGTCAGGCGATGCCCAGACCAGCGCCGCCGGGACCGTGCTGCCCGCTCCGTTGGTCGTGCAGCTCAACGACGCGGGTGGCAGTCCCATTCCGGGCTCGAGTGCGGCTTTTGCCGTGACGCAGGGAGATGGGACCACCAGTGCTGCCACCGTGGTTACCGGTAGCGACGGCAGGGCATCCGCCACCTTCACCACCGGCACCGCCTCCGGTTCCCCTCAAGCAGTCTCCGTCAGCATAGCGGCAACAGCCCTGTCGGTGTCCTTCACGGCCACGGCGGCAAGCGACCCCACCTCTTTCAACATCGGCCTGCGGTACCTGAGCAGCGCCACGCCTGCCCAGCGGCAGGCTTTTACCGACGCGCGGCTCAAGTGGCAGAGCGCGATCACCGGGGATCTGGAGGATGGACCGTTGCAGGCCGGAGCGGGAACTTGCGGTGCGGGCTCGCCCGCTATCAACCAGGACATCGATGATGTCGTCATCCTGGTCAGCGTGGTGCCGATGGATGGGCCCGGAGGGACGCTGGCGACCGCAGGTCCATGTTGGATCCGCGACCCAGGCTTCATGCCCATTCTTGGGAGGATGCGGCTCGATATCGCGGACCTCTCGACGATCGAAGCTGAGGGTCAACTTTCCACAGTGATCCTGCATGAGATGGGTCACGTCCTGGGAATCGGTTCCTTATGGCCCGACCATGGACTCCTTGCGGGTCCCTCGCTGCCTCCTGCGAACGGGACAGACCCGCACTTCACCGGGATCCGGGCCACCAAAGCATTCAACAACGTGGGAGGGACCGCGTACGTCGGTGGGGCCAAGGTGCCGGTCGAGAACATCGGTGGCAGGGGAACGGCCGATGGCCATTGGCGTGAGTCGGAATTCGGCAGCGAGTTGATGACCGGCTTCATCAACGCGGGGCAGAACCCTTTGAGCGTGGTGAGCCTTGCCTCCCTGGGGGATGAGGGCTACGCAGTGAACCTCGCGACTGCAGACGCCTACAGCCTCATGCTCTCACTTCGCGCCTTCGACACCCGGCCGAAGCTCCGGCTCCAAAATGACATCCTGGGGGGCCCGATTACGAAGGTAGATCGGCGGGGACGAGTAACCGGGGAGCTCAGGCGGTAGGGCGGCGGTCAGGCGGTCAGGGTCAGGGTCAGGGGCAGGGGCAAGAAAAAACAAACGGGACTCCGAACCAGGAGCCCCGTTGTTTTCTGTCCGCTGTCCGTCTGTCGGCCCGTGATGGAGGCGCAGGGAATCGAACCCTGGTCCGAGTGAGCTTCCAGAACCGCGTCTACGTGTGTAGGCTCGACTTGCTGCCGTCACTTCGGAGAGGTATCGAGCCGACCTCTCCAAAGCCTATCTCCTGAAGATCTCACCGGACGCATCGGAGCGACACGACCAGCTAGCCCAGATTTGCGATTCGATGGGCAGCGCCCCGGGCGGGCTCCATCCATCGAAGGAGCATAAGCGAGCGTTAGCTCAGCTTACGCAGCCATTGCCAGTTCAGTATTGGCAGTTGAATCGTTCCAGATGGTTTTACCAGGACTCTGGACCTGGACACGCTGCAATTCCTTCATCAAACCCGTCGAAGCCAAGTCGCCCCCGGGTCCCAGAAACATAGCGGGAGGGAGGGTTACTGGAAAGGGCGTAGAGGACAGAGAGGACGGAGAAGGCGGAGAATACAGTAGGCGCTATAGCGCTACTGTCAAAAGAGTTACAGTTCTGGTCTCAAGTTATCCTTGAAGGGGCATATCCCTCCCGCCCTCTCCGCCTTCTCCGTTCTCTACCGGCCTGCCTTTTCCACCCGGTTCCTCCCGCTCCCCTTTGCCACATACAGGGCCGAGTCGGCCTGGGCGGGCAGATTGTCGAGGCTCCGGCTGGTCTCAGGGCATGCCGCAACGCCGAAGGAGGCGCTCAAGGGCCACTGCCGGCCTCGCCAGTCCCAGGCCGTGGTGCCGAGCTTGATCCGGATCCGCTCGGCTATCTTGGCTCCCAGCTCGAGGCCGGTGTCCGGCAGCCAGACCGCGAACTCCTCACCCCCGATGCGCGCTGCCACGTCGACTGAGCGGATTTGCTCCCGGATGATACGGGCGAAGTGAACCAGGGCGGCATCGCCCGCTGGATGGCCCAGGGCGTCGTTGAGATTCTTGAACCGGTCGATGTCGGCGTAGACCAGCGCCCCCTCCTTGGACGAGGTTCCCTCCTTGACCGAGAAGAGACGGAACGTCTCATCGAAGCCCCAGCGGTTCTGGAGTCCGGTCAGGGGATCTACCGTCGCGGCATGTTTAGCCTGGTCGGCCAACAATGCGCGCGCTATGCGTCGCGCCGCGTTGTCGAGCGCCTCCATCAGCTCGGCCCGGGCCGCGCCCACCGGCTCGCGCCCGCCGCTCAGCCAAACAGCCACGGCGCCAATCGCCAGGTGGTCTCGTTTCATGGGCAGAAGCAGGATCGACCCGGGGCGGTTTCTTCGGTCCGGCACCACGCCGCCGAGTGGGTCGCCGCGCGAGACGAGCGAGTCCAGGCTTCCCTCCGCTACCCGCGCGAGCTCGCTTTCGGGGGACAAAACGCTTTCGAGCAGCCGCCGGTCACCTCGACCGGACACGCCGATTACCCGCACACCGTTAGGGTGCACCGCTACCACGACTACCTGGGCGTCGAGAGTCCGCTCGAGCTGGTACGCCAGCCGGAGGCCCACACTCCCCACCGATTCGAGCGATGCCTCCTGCGACTGCGCCTGGGTGAGGGCGATGATCTGCGGCCGGCGGCGGATGCCCTCCAGCAGCCGGCGAAGATCATCCTCCACCACCGCGAGCGCGGTCGCCTCGATTCCTTCGGGCAGCAGGAGTCCCACCGCAGCGCCCGCCTGGGCATGAAAGGCCAGCATCCCACCGTCCAGGCGCTCGACCCCGCTCTGCTCCTGATCGCGGGCCCGCTCCAACCGCCGGTCCACGGCGACGATCTGTGCGACGGAGAGGCGCTCCGGCTCGACGATTCGCTCGGCCTTGGGTGCCCCTTCGCTCGGGTCCAGCTCGGTGATCCATACGCCTATGGCCCGGTGAGCACGGCGGAGCCATTCGAGCGCGGGATCGGGCAGGAGATGCGGAGCAACACTGCCGCCCACCCGGCTGGTCCGCTGGAGGCGGCCGAGCAGCCAGCCGGCTACGCCAGCTCCCAGCAAAAGGAGACTGAGCCCGATGGGCTCGGTCATCCCCGCAGCCAGCCCCGGCGCCGGAACCAGGTATAAATGGTCAGCGTGACTATCCCCATACCAATCATGATGGCCGGGTAGCCCCAGCGATGCCGGAGCTCGGGCATGAAATCGAAGTTCATCCCGTAGATGCCGACGATGAACGTCAGAGGCAGGAAGAACACGGAGAAAACCGTGAGGACCCGGACGACCTCACTGGTGCGGTGTTGAGCTAGCGCCAGCTGGATGCCGAGCAGGCTATTTACGTCCTCGACCAGCTCCTCGGCGTAGGCGTACATGCTCTCGGCGTTCTCCCGGAGGTCCTGGAATAATGGGGCCGTCGGTTCGGAGGCCGGCACCAGTCGTTGAACCACGTCCAGGGTATGCGAGAGCATGCGCCGCATCTGGGTGACCCGGCGCTTCTCCGTGTAAACGCGCTGGAGCACGTCGCCGAGCTCCTGCTCCCCGAAGACGGTTGCTTCGAATTTGTCGATCGCCATCTCGGCTTCCGCCAGCGGCCGTCCATAGGTGTCGATCGTGTCGTTGATGATCTCGATCAGCAAACGGGGGAGAAAGCTCTTTCGCCTCTCGGCACCCGCCGGCGGCGGACTCTGGTACTTGGCGATCAACGCCGCCATGAACGGCTGCTCGGTGCGGTGAATGGTGAGGAGGAAGTCGGTGCTGAAGAAAATGGCGACCTTCCGGGTCATCTCCTGAACCGTGGAGCAATCACGCGCCGCGGTTTCATCGATGGCCCGAACGATGATGAAGGTCACCGCCCCGATCCGCTCGTACTTGGGCAGGTGCTCCGGGTCGAGCGAATCCTCCACCGACGTGGAGTGGAGCCCGTACTGCCGGGCGACATTCGCCAGCTCCTCGCGGGTGGGGTTCACCACGTCGAGCCAGATGAAGGGCGGGTCGTTGCTGTTGATGACGGTGCGGATCGTCATGTCTGGCAAATCCTGCTGGCCGCCGCGGCGGCACCGAACCCGTTATCGATGTTCACCACGGTTACCCCAGCTGCGCAGGAGTTCAGCATCCCCAGAAGGGCAGCCAGCCCCCCGAAGGAAGCGCCGTACCCGATACTGGTCGGCACCGCGATTACCGGTACGCTCACCATACCACCGACCACGCTCGGGAGAGCGCCTTCCATACCGGCCACCACGATCACGACGCGGGAACGTTGGATCT
>JBDTUV010000032.1:0-12460 GCA_040007575.1 Gemmatimonadales bacterium | reverse complement strand
CGAGCCCACCGGTTGCGACGGTGACGGTGGTCGATGACCCCGCCGACCTCCCTGGTCTGGTGCAGCGGCTGCGCGAGGCTCCGATCGTCGGGCTCGATACCGAGACCTCGTCGTCCGAGCCCCACAGTGGGGAGCTTATCGGGCTTTCGCTCGCCGCAGGGCCGGGGGAAGTCTGGTATCTGCCCTTTGGCCACCGAGCCGGTGGTGGGGAGCTTGCGGCCCCCACTCCGGTGCGCAACCTGCCGCCGCTTACCGACCCGGACTCCTCGCCGCTGTTCCAGCTGCTCACCGATCCGACGGTGCCCAAGGCAGGGCATGACATCAAGTTCGATTGGCAGGTCCTGCGGCAGGCGGGCGTCGAGCTGGCCGGCGCGGCCTACGATTCCATGCTGGCCAGCTTCGTGCTCGATCCCGGGCGGCGCTCCCATACCATCGACACCCTCTGCCTGGAGCACCTCGGCCGGGCGATGCAGACCTATCAGGACCTGGCCGGCAAGGGAAAGACGGAGATTCCCTTTGCCGAAGTGGCGGTTCCGCTGGCCGCGAACTACTGCGGCGTGGATAGCGCTACCGTGCTGGCGCTCCACCGGTTCTTCGGGCCGATGCTGGCCGAGATGAAGCTCGAGGCCCTGCTGCACGATATCGAGATGCCATTGGTCGAGGTGCTGGCCGATATGGAGTGGTCGGGCATCACCATCGATCTCGCAGTGTTCCGCCGCCTGAGCGACGAGCTGGGGAAGGATCTCCGACGCCTGGAGCAAGAGATAGCCCGGGTTGCAGGCACCGATCTGAACATCAATTCTCCGCGCCAGCTGGCCAGCATCCTGTTCGAGAAGCACCAGCTGCCGGTGCTGAAGAAGACCAAGACGGGCCCTTCGACCGATGCCGATGTACTGGAGCAGCTAGCCGCCCTGGGCCACGAGCTGCCGCGGCTCATTCTGGAGTATCGTGAGCTTCAAAAGCTCAAGAGCACGTATGTGGACACCCTTCCTCAGCGAATCAATCGCAGGACAGGCCGGATTCATACCAGCTTCAATCAGGCAGGTGCCGCTACCGGGCGCCTCAGCTCCGCGGAGCCCAATCTTCAGAACATTCCGATACGGACGCCTCGAGGCGAGGCCATCCGGGCCGGGTTCGTACCCCGGGAGGGGTGGGTCTTCCTGGTAGCGGATTACTCGCAGATCGAGCTTCGCATCATGGCTCACCTCTCGGAGGACCCGGCCTTCATCGAGGCGTTCCGGCAGGGTGGTGACATTCATCGCCAGACTGCGGCACTCATTTTTAATGTGCCGCTGGCGGAGGTTACCGGTGAGATGCGCGCTCGAGCCAAGACGATCAACTTCGCCACGATCTACGGTCAGGGGCCCTTCGCCCTGAGCCGGCAGCTCGGCATCTCCCAGGACGACGCGAAGGGGTTCATCGCGCGCTATTTCGAGCGGTTTTCGGGTGTCCGCGCGTTTCTGGACCGCCAGATCGAGCTGGCCAGGCAGCAAGGGTACGTCGAGACTCTCTTCAAGCGGCGCCGTTATATCCCCGAGATCAAGGACCGGAACTTCAATCAGCGGGCCTACGGCGAGCGAAACGCGCAGAACTCTCCGCTCCAGGGCTCGGCGGCCGATCTGATCAAGCTGGCCATGGTGCGGATCCATCGGGCGATCCGTGCGGGTGGATTGGCCAGCCGGATGCTTCTCCAGGTGCACGATGAGCTGGTCTTCGAGGCGCCACCCGAGGAGGTCGAACGCCTCTCCCAGCTCGTTCGAGCCCAGATGGAGAACGTGACCCCTCTCCGGGTGCCCCTGGTGGTGGACATCGGGACCGGGCCCAACTGGCTCGAAGCGAAGAGCTGACCTGCTGCGCGTAGAATTTGCATCAAAGTGGTGGCTTCCGGCCTGCAAAGGCCCTTGTGCCGCCGCCCACGCCCTGGAGACCTATGAGGTCCGCCGTGCTGCCCGTCGTGACGTTCGGGCTTCTTGCCATGGTCATTGCGGACCGGGTATCGACCGCCCTGGCCACGGCCTCCCGGGGTGCACCAATGGCCGCTCCCCGGGACACGCTGCCCCCCCCGGTGGTCCTCGCCGGGCGGAATCCGGCAGCCAGCACAGCGCCTCCCCGCGACCCTAGCGATCCGGCCGCCGCACCCAACACCTCCACGATCGACCGGCTGGCCCGTCTCGCTGCCCGTCGGCAGCTCACGCGTGAAGGTGGCAGCACGTATCTCGATTCCCTGATCCTGACTACCGACTCGCTGGTGCGGCGCTGGCCTGATCGCGGCAGGACTCCTCTCAGGGTCTGTTTGATTGAAGGAGGAGCTTCTGGCTACCAGCCCCGCATGGCGGAGTTTGTCCGGGATGCCATGAGCCGCTGGGAGAACACCGGTATGGGCGTTCGGTTCAGCTCGATGTCCGACAGCACCGATGCCGACATTGTGGTGCGCTGGATCGACCACTTCGACTTCGATCGTGCCGGACAGACCGACCTGGTCTGGGATAATGCCGGCCGAGTGCGGAAGGCCGCGATCTCCCTGGCGCTTCGGACCAATACCGGATTTCAAATGCCTGACGCGGCGCTCCTCGCCGTCGCAGTGCACGAGGCCGGTCACGCGCTGGGTTTACCCCACTCGGCCGATTCGACGGACGTCATGTTTCCCGCGACCCGAACCGGCACCCTGTCGGAGCGCGACCGGCGCACGGCTCAGCTGCTCTACCAGCTTCCCACCGGCCCCCTGCGCGATGTGCCCGAGACATCCGGAGACAAATGAGCCCGACCTGGCATCCTCTCCGGTTTTCGTCCCTGGTCGCGTTGACGGCACTGGCGCTGGGCGGCCCGCTGCGGGCGCAGTCCCTGGCTCAGGTTGATGCCATCGTTCGGGAGGGAATCAGGCAGGGAGCGTATCCCGGCGCGGTCGTCGTCATCGGCCGGAAGGACTCGGTGCTGTACGCCCATGGCTACGGCCACTTTACCTGGAGTCCTTCGTCTGCGGTGCCCTCGCCCGACTCGACCCTGTGGGACATCGCCTCCATCACCAAAGTCATGGGGACGACGAGTGTGGCCATGCGGCTGGTGGATGCGGGACGGCTCAACTTGGACGCTCCGGTCCGGCAGTATGTCCCCCAGTTTTCCGGCGGCCCGAAGGATCGAGTCACGGTGCGAATGCTGCTCGACCACACCAGTGGTCTGCGCAGCTACGTGCCCTTCTTCAAGCTGGCGCGCACTCGCGAGGCCGCCAAGGCGCTGCTCTACGCTGAGCCTCTGGTCCGGCAGCCGGGGAACAATGCGGTCTATAGCGATCTCAATGCCATCCTGTTGGGGCTGGTTCTCGAGAGCATATCCGGCTTGCCGTTGGACAGTTTGGTGACCCGCGAGGTCTTCCGGCCGTTGCAGCTGCACACGACAATGTTTCGGCCGCCCGCCGCGGTTCAGCGGCGCACGGTGCCGACCGCTCTCTGGCGCGGTCATCCGGTTCAGGGTCAAGTGAACGATCCCAACGCGGTGGTATTCGGCGGCGCCGCGGGCCATGCCGGCATATTCTCGAGCGGGATGGACCTGGCCCGTTACGCTCAAGTCTGGCTGCGGAACGGCGCCGGCCCCCGGGGCCAGTGGGTCACTCCCGCCACCATCCGCCGGTTTCTCACCCGCGGTGCTACCAGCGGCCCTCGCCTGCTTGGATGGGACACCCCCGAGCTCGACGGGAAGGAGCCCAGCCTCTATGGCACCCTCATCAGCAACGCTGCGTACGGCCACACCGGCTTTACCGGCACTGAAATCTGGGTCGATCCGGCTCATGATCTGTTTCTCGTCTTTCTGACCAACCGGACGTTTGATCCCCGGGGGCCCGACCCACACCACGCCCTCCGAACGGTGAGGACCTCCCTGTCCGATGCCGCCATCCGTCTGGTCCCTCGAGTGTGTGAACAGGAGCTGGTGTCGGCCTGCTGATAGTGCGACCGGTTATCTTTCCGCGGAAGGTGTCCCTGTAGCCAGTTGCCTCAGCAGCCTCGAGCGTGCCCCATGCCCACCGCACTCACAGCCGAAGCCATCCGGAAAGCGATCCGTGCCGTCAAGGATCCCGAGCTCAACCTCAACATCATAGACATCGGCCTGGTGTACGAAGTCGACGTGGATGAGGCCGGCAGTGTCCAGGTACAGATGACCCTGACATCGCCCGGTTGCCCGGCGGGGGCCGAGATCATCGCGGACGTCAAGCGTGTGGTCGGGGACATGGAAGGGGTGCAGTCGGTAGAGGTCGAGCTGGTCTGGGATCCGTATTGGACGCCGGAGAAAATGGACCCGCGGGTCCGGACGTTCCTCGGCTTCTAGGGTCCGGCCGAACTATGCGGCCGGGCGTTGAAGGGCGGCGAGAAGTCCGCTCCCGATCTCCCTCAATTGCCAGCGGCGCAGCCCCGGGACCTTGGCAAGCTCGTCCACCGACGCCGGATTGAGATGGGCAATCGCCTCGAGCGTGCCGTTTGGACAGAGTACTCCAGGTGCCAGCTCATACTGGGCGGCCAGCAGGTTCCTGGCGGCCTTGAGCCGTTCCAGCCGGGCTTCGTAGGCAGGGTCTGACGGCCTCCGGGGCGGCCGCTCCACTCTGGGCAGCTCAGCCTCAGGGACCGCCAGCCCCCGCTGCACCGCCGCGAGAATCTCGCGTCCTCTTCGTTCCGCCTGCTCTCCGCCGATTCCCCGCACCGCCTTGAGCCCCGCCAGATCCGTCGGGGGTGTCTGGGACATGGCCAGCATGGGCTCATTATTGAGAATCCTGAATGCCGCCTTGTCGGTGCGCCGGGCCAACTGGTCGCGCCAGTCGAACAGCTCGCGCAAAACCGCGAGCGATCTTCCGGGCAGCGCCTTCGCGCCTTTGAGCCGGAGATAAGCCGGCTCATCCACATCCGGCGGCGACCATCGCGCGCCGGTCGCCAGGCCAAACTCCTCCTCCGCCCACCCTAGGCGCCCCCGCTCGCGGAGCTGCTCCCGGAGCAGATCCCGAAGGGTGGGAAGATGGCGGGTGTCAGCGGCCGCATACTCCAGCATCTCGGGCGAGAGCGGCCGCACCGACCAGTCGGCGCGCTGATAGCGTTTGTCCAGCTTCACACCGAGATACTTCTCCAGCAGCGCGGCGAGCCCCACGCCGGGCTCGTTGAGCAGCTGCGCAGCAATGCGAGTGTCGAAGAGGTTGCTGATCCCGAAGCCGTATTCGAGGTTGAGCAACCGGAGGTCGTAGTCCGCGTCGTGAAACACGATCTCGACTCTTGGGTCGGCCAACGCCGCGGCGAGGGGCGCCAGGGTGGCCACCGCGAGGGGATCCACCACGGCGGTCTCCTGCCGGGAGGAAAGCTGGAGCAGGTAGATCCGGTCGTGGAAGCGATGAAAGCTGGCGGCCTCGGTGTCCACCGCGAGGAGCGGTTCGCCCTCGAATCGCCGGAAGAGCTGCTCCAACTCGGCCTGGCTGTCGATCAGGCGAACGGTCACTTCTCCGCCTTGGCGACCAGCTCGAGTCCGGCGGCAATCTCGTCGAAGGCCTTGGACAGAGTCTTGTAGAACTCCGCGTCCGGCTGCGGGGTGCCGCCCATTGCGGCGTCCATCTGAAGCTTCCGGGCGAGGCGGGCGGCGTGGCGGATGTAATCGGTCGGTGGTTTCATGTCAGCGGGGCGGCGGGGCCGCGGGGCAGCAAGGCGGTTGTCAGCAACGTCGGATCGCTAGAACATAGGCGGGTCAAAGGAACTGAGTCCACTCCAGCGACTGTCCCGCCGCCCCGCTGCCCCGCTATAATTTCCTCCATGTCCACTCCCGAGATCGATCTGGTTGTCTATCCCGACGAATGCGATGCTTTCGGCCACCTCAATCAGGCCTCCTTCCTCAGTCTATTCGAGCGCGCCCGATGGGAAATGTTGCGGGCCGGCCCCGGCATGGACGTCTTTACCCGCAGTGGCGCCTGGCCGGCGCTGCGGAAGACCGTCATCGACTATCGGGCCGCCGCTTTCCCCGGTGACGTGCTTCGTTTTCAGCAGCTGCTCACCCACCACGGTCGCACCAGCTTTACGATGCGTCAGACCGCACGGCGGGTTCGAGACGACACCCTCATCGCCAGCGCGGAGTTCGTCTTCGTCTGCATCGATCGGGAAGGCCGCCCGATCCCGGTGCCCCCGGAATTCAGCGAGTACCTGAACGCTCGGCCCGGCTCTCCCGAGGACGTGCAGCGCGTCACGGTCAACGGGGTGAATCTCGCGGTCGAGGACCGAGGCCAGGGCCCGGCTGTCCTGTTCGTGCACGGGTATCCTCTTGACCGCAGCATCTGGAAGGAGCAGATCGGCGCACTCGAAGGATTCCGCTGTATTGCGGTTGACCTCCGGGGCCTGGGCCAGTCAGACTCGCCGGATCTGGGTTACAGCATGTCGATCTACGCTGCCGATCTCGCGGCGCTGCTCGACGTGCTCGGGGTGGATGACGTGGTGCTCTGTGGCCATTCAATGGGAGGGTACGTGGCCTTCGAGTTCCTGCGCCACTGGCGCTCCCGGGTCCGGGGGCTGGTGCTGATAGATACGCGGGCTGAGGCGGATGCGCCTGAGGTACGCCGAGCCCGCGATGCCGCGGCGGCCACGGCACGGGAGCGCGGGGCAGGGGCCATTGCGGAGTCGATGCTCTCCAAGATGCTGGCGCCGTCGACCCTCAGCCGGCGACCCGAGGTAGCAGAGCGGGTGCGTGAGCTGATGGCCCGGAGTCCGGTAGCTGGACTCGTCGGGGCCCTGGCCGCGATGCGCGACCGCGAAGAGAGCGAGTCGCTGCTTCCCACTCTTGCCGGTGTACCGACCCTAGTGGTTGTGGGCGAGGCCGACGCGCTGACTCCACCCGATCAGGGGAAAGCGATGGCCGCCGCAATACCCGGCGCCCGCCTTGCGGTTATCCCTGGAGCCGGCCACCTGCCATCGGTGGAGCAGCCAGTGGCAACTACCGCCCGCCTCCGGGAATTCCTGACTTCGCTGGGGTGAAACCTTCCGCTGGAGTGGCGCGTTCTATTCTGTGGCGGCAGGACCGCTAAGGTCTCCGCTGAAATCAGATGGTCCTACCAAACCTCGGCTCCGGGATCGCGGCCAAGCAGTTCGATCCCGGGGCTCCTTTCTTTTGGGCCTGGCTCTGGGCTATTGGCTACTCCCCAAACAGTCGACCCTCCTCAATAATCGAGGAGGGTCTTTGCACTCGGGGCAGCCAATAGCCGATAGCCGATAGCCCTTCTACCTCTTCGGCCTCCCCGGCGGCGCTTCGCTATTGAATACTTCCTTGTTCTTCTCGATATACTCGACCATCTGTGGCGGCACGTCCTCCTCAGGAAAGATGGCCGTCACCGGGCACTCCGGTTCACAGGCCCCGCAGTCGATGCACTCGTCAGGGTGAATGTAGAGCTGGTCCTCCCCTTCGTAGATGCAGTCCACCGGACAGACATCCACGCAGGCGCGGTCCTTCACCCCAATGCAGGCTTCGACTATCACATAGGTCATGCCGCGGCTCCTCTGCAGAATTCGTGCTGGAACTTCCTACTCGTGAAAAGAAATACGAAAGGTCCCGGTGCCGCGCAAGGGCCTGGCACACCCTTATGTTGCCCTTGCATGCTCCGATATTCTGTCATCCTCATCTGTCTCTTCGCCGTCACCCCGGCCGAGGGCCAAACCTGCCGGCCGGTCCGCACGGCACTGGTCCTCTCGGGGGGCGGCGCCAAGGGGCTGGCCCATATCGGGGTTCTGCGGGTGCTGGACAGCTTGGGCGTCCGGCCTGATCTCGTTGTGGGAAGCAGCATCGGAGCCATCGTTGGCGGCATGTACGCCAGCGGGTACAGCGGGCGGGAAATCGACTCGCTGGCTCGCGCGTTGCCCATGGCTGACCTCTTTCGGACCTATCAGCCGCGGGCGCCCCGCTCACTGGGGCTGATCCAGCCGCTTATAGTGTGGGAGCAAGGCGCGCGGAGATTCACCATTCAGAGCGCGGCAGTCGAGGAGACCGAGGTCAATGCCCTGGTGAATGGCGCGATGCTGCGCGGGAATCTCCTTGCGCGTGGAGACTTCGATTCGCTGCCGATTCCCTTCCGCGCAGTCGCGGCCGACTTGGCCGACCGCAAGCCGGTCGTACTGGCCACAGGCGACCTGGCCCGTGCCGTCCGGGCCAGCTTCGCCATCCCGCTGGTGTTCGCCCCGGAGTCCTTGAACGGCCGTATCCTCGCCGACGGTGGCCTGGCCGCAAATATTCCCGTGGCAGTGGCGCGGGCCGAAGGAGCCGGACGAGTCATAGTTTCGGACGCCACCGAACGGCCGAGCGATTCGCTCGACCTGTTCTCGCCCATAGGCCTGGCGGATCGTCTGCTCGGGTTTCTGTTCGAACAAGGGCTCGACTCTCTGGGCCCGGATGACGTCCTGGTCCGGCCAGCCGTTGAAGGTTTCCCCAGCCTCAATTTTTCGGCGCGCAATGTGGACCGGCTCATCCGGCACGGCACCGCAGCGGCCGACACCACCCTCTCCAGGGCGCGCTGTCTTCCACGACACTCTTCCCCGGCCCGGGCGGTGCTGCCACGCAGGATCGTCGGCCTGGCGATCGAAGGAGACAACCCCTCGGAACGGCTCGCGCTTCGACGCCTCCTGGGACTCGGATTGAGCGATAGCCTGGACCCTGACCTGCTTCACAGCCGGGTGCGGCAACTCGCCAGCTCGGAAGCATATCAGGCCGTCTGGCTGAGGCCGCACGGCGCCGGCGATTCGGTGGGCTTCGACGTATCGGTGCAGCGGGCACCTCGGAGGGTAGCGGGGTTGGGTCTCGCCTATGACAACGAGCTGGGCGGTCGTATGTGGGTGGGAGCCGTAGACCGCCAGGCACTCGACCTCGCGCTGGAAGGCAGTACGGCGCTCTTCCTGGGAGAGTTCCGCAAGGAGCTCTATCTCGGCTTGCGAAGAAATTTCCAGCTGGGACGAGAGTTGATGAGACCGACCTTCACCACCCGGCTGGCCACTGAATCGGTCCGTCGGTTCGAGCTCGATGGCGATGAGATCGGTACGGCCTTCACTCGAGAGGTGCTTGGGTTTCTGGGCGTGGAGCGCTTATTCGCTGCAGGGTGGCGCCTGGCGCTGGGCCTGAATGGACACGCGTGGCATGAGCCCGGTCGAAATCGGTCCACCCTGGGTGTCGGGGCGCAGGGGATCAAGGCGGGGCATTCGGGTGAGCAGGTGCTCGGGGTGGACCTGATCTGGACCGGGCTTTACCATCGGGCCGCGTTTGATGGAGAAGTGGCGATCAAGACCGGTGGCCTCCGGGTTGAGCCTCGACTCCGAGTCGGCTGGGGCGAGAGCCTCCCCCTTCAGTCCACCTTCCCGCTAGGCGGCGAAGACGGGTTTCCCGGGCTTCATATCGGTGAGCGACGTGGTGACCGTGAGCTCGTCCTCAGCGCGCTGCTCACCTATGCCTTGAAGGGCCCGTTCGTGGGGAGGATCGAGCTGGCGGCCGGTCGCTCAGCCTTCGGTGGAGATCTCCTGGCTTCCGACGGGTGGCTCGCCGGCGCGCGGGTGGGTCTTGGGGCCGAGACACCGGTAGGTCCGCTGCGATTCGAGTACGGCCTCACCCACGCAGGAAGGGAGGCGGTGTTCGTCAGGCTGGGAAGATGGTTCTGATGTCAGATCTGACCGGCATAGGTGGCGGATCTGGGCTCCGGTGGTCCATACCTCCCGTTTGGCCCATGAAGTCGGTGCCACTCCTCGCGCAGGCAGAAGGGATCGAGACCCGTCGGCCGGTCTACCGCCAGCACGCCGTCGAGATGATCGATCTCGTGCTGCAGTAGCTCGGCTCGGTCTCCCTCAACCTCGATCTCGTTCCATTCCCCTTTCAGATCCTGATACTTGACCCGGATGCGGTAGGCCCGGGACACTCTGACCAGGAGATTGGGAAAGGAGAAGCAGTCATCCCACACCTCGAAGTCCTCGTTCCCAATATCGACAATCTCCGGGTTGATCAGGGTCCAGGGCTGATCCATCTCGAGGTAGACCATCCGTACCGGCGCCCCGATCTGTGGCGCTGCGATGGCCCGCCCACTCCCGAAACGCGACTGCCAATCACGCAGGGTCTCCCGCATGTCGTCCACGATGACCCGAACCGCCGTGGAACGGGGCTTGGTGATCGCCTCGCACTTGGTGCGCAGGATAGGGTCGCCGAGGAGGCGGATCCGGTGGATGGTCATGTGGTGCCACCATTTGGAATTGTGGGCGCAGATTGCTGAACAAATATGTGAAATGAGCGTCCAAACGACCAGCAGGGCTATAATGGAGGGGAAGCGGTTATAGAGGTATTGAATGCAACTACTATCTAGGAGATAGGCCTATGACCCACGACCATATTCCTTGCTCATCGCACCAGTGCTAAGTCATTTTGCTATTAGGTATTATGAATTCGCACCAGTTTCCTGCTTGAATTGACAATCCCGACAAAATCACTTATGATTGCCTCATGGATGCCCCATTCCCCTCCGCTGGCAACACGCCCGCCCCATTCCCCCTCAGTCTCAGGGGAGCTCGGGGCCAGGTTCTGATCGAGGTCAAGCGCGCATACCGGCTGACCGCTAAGGAACTGGCCGCCCGGCTCGGCGTGTCCCTCAATGGCGTGCGCCATCATTTGAAGGAGCTCGAGGCCGAAGGCCTCGTCGAGTATGAGCGTCAGCACCGGGGAGTAGGCGCGCCGGCCTTCGCATATCGATTGAGTGCGGGAGGGGAGGCCCTCTTTCCGCGCCGCTACGAGGCCACCCTCACTGAACTGCTCGATCACGTGGTCGAGCGTGAGGGCCGTGCTGCGGCCGTGGCTGTGCTCGAGGCCCGCTACGATGCCCTCACCCGACGGCTCCAGCAGGAGCTTGCCGGAACCACACCGGCCCAGCGAATGACCGCCGTGACGCAGCTGTTGTCTGACGAAGGCTACATGGCTGAAGGAACCACTTCCGCCCAGACGGGCATCCTGATCGAGCACAACTGTGCCATTCAGGCGGTGGCTCAGCGGTTTCCGGAGATCTGCGCGGCAGAGGCCAGATTTCTGGCCGCTACGCTGGGAGCGGAAGTAGAGCGCCGGGGGCACATCTTGAGTGGTTGCAGCGCTTGCGAGTATTCGGTGCGTTTCAGCGCCGGCAACGCATTGGGCGCCGAGGCGCCCCGGGCAGAGGAGAGCGTATGAGTTCGTCGGTCGAGAGCCTGGTCAACAAGGAATACAAATACGGCTTCGTCACTGATATCGAGGCTGATGAAGCCCCGATGGGCCTGAGCGAGGACATCGTTCGTCTGATCTCCGCCAAGAAGGGCGAGCCCGAGTGGCTGCTCGATTGGCGGCTCAAGGCGTATCGGGGATGGCTCAAGATGAGTGAGCCCCACAACTGGCCTAACGTCAAGTACGAGCCCGTCAATTACCAGGCGCTCCGCTACTACTCCGCGCCCAAGACCAAGACGCCGCTCGGAAGCCTTGATGATGTCGACCCCAAACTGCTGGAGACCTACCAGAAGCTCGGCATACCGCTGACCGAGCAGAAGCTTCTGGCCGGGGTGGCGGTGGACGCCATCTTCGACAGCGTCTCCGTCGGCACCACCTACAAAGCCAAGCTGGCCGAAGCGGGAGTCATCTTCTGCTCCTTTGGCGAGGCGGTTCGGGAGCACCCGGAGCTGGTTCGCAAATACCTGGGCTCGGTGGTGCCGGCCAGTGACAACTTCTTCGCGGCCCTAAATGCTGCGGTGTTCAGCGACGGGTCGTTCGTGTTTGTGCCCAGGGGTGTGCGCTGCCCCATGGAGCTGTCCACGTACTTCCGCATCAATGCGGCCGATACCGGCCAGTTCGAGCGGACGCTGATCGTAGCCGAGGAGGGTGCCTCCGTCAGCTACCTCGAGGGCTGCACGGCCCCCAAGCGGGACGAGAATCAGCTACACGCCGCCGTAGTCGAGCTGGTGGCGCTCGACGACGCCACGATCAAATACTCGACGGTCCAGAACTGGTACGCCGGCGACGCACAGGGTAAGGGGGGGATCTACAACTTCGTGACCAAGCGCGGGAAGTGCATCGGCGTCAACTCAAAGATCTCCTGGACCCAGGTCGAGACCGGCTCTGCCATCACCTGGAAGTATCCCAGCGTCATTCTCCAGGGAGACAACTCGGTGGGAGAGTTCTACTCCGTGGCCGTGGTAAATGGAATGCAGCAGGCCGACACCGGCACCAAGATGATTCACCTGGGCAAGAACACGCGCAGCACGATCGTCTCCAAGGGCATTTCGGCGGGACAGGGGCAGAACAGCTATCGCGGGCTGGTCAAGGTGATGCCGAAGGCCAGCGGCGCACGTAACTACACCCAATGCGACTCCATGCTCATCGGCAATCGCTGCGGGGCCCACACCTTTCCCTACATCGATGTCCAGAACTCCACTGCCTCAGTCGAGCACGAGGCTTCGACCTCGAAGATCGGGGAGGA
>JBDTUV010000031.1:0-12604 GCA_040007575.1 Gemmatimonadales bacterium | reverse complement strand
GGTCGAGACCACAGGAGGGGCAGAACTTCGATTTTCCGGTGATTTCGCTGCCACAGCGGGAGCAGAACATGCGCGCAACCTACGTCGGCGCTCGGGGGAGTTCAAGCCGATTGCGTGGCGTATCGCCAGATGCTTTGCGAAAGGCCGGGAAGCAGGGAAGCGGGGAGGCGGGGAAGGAAAAGGCCCTCGTAAGTAGCTGTAGGCCACTGCTCAGGGAGAAAATCGTCCATCTTCCCCGCTTCCCCTCTTCCCTGCCTAAACTGGCACGTCACGTGCACCGGGTCTGGGGGACCATCCCGTGTCATCCATCGTGGAGAGCCCGTGGTACCGTATCACACGATTGCCTTCAGCCAGCAGAAACTCAGGGCTGCCCTTCGGCGCGCAGAGGGCCAAGACCCCGCTTTCACTTATGGGTTCGTGGTCCACTCCCGGCGCCATCACGAGCGTCCGACCCTGGGCCTCATCACCCTGCACGGTGAGAGTCTGGCCTTCAATGAGCGGCTGCTGAAATCCCTCGAGGGTCTCCCTCTCTGGCTGTTCGGGCACGCCCGCGTCACGCTTGTGCCTGGCACCACGATCGCCCCGGCAGAAGGCGGTCGCACCAAGCCGGCCGACCGGCCTCTCGCCTCGATGCTGATGCACATCGCCACCTTCGATACCAGCACCGGCGTCACCCAGCACCTGGTACAGGTGGAGGCGGTGGTGAAGGCGGAGAGCCTGGTTCAGCCGCTGCTGATTCTCACGCCGACGAGACCAGCGGCCTGGCCGCTCTAAAACCAACAGCGTGAGCGGGACCTCCAAGAGAGAACCCTCCGGTGGCCAAGGCCTCGGAGGGTTTCGTTTTTAGAGGAGCACCCGCTTGCCGCTTACGCTTTTCTCTTCCCGCTCACGCTGTTACTCCTTCACCCTTCCACCACCTGAAACTCCCTGGTCCGAACGTCCTTCCGGCCATCCGCATCCACCACCAACAGCTCTAGCACGTACTGGCCTGGCTTCAGCCGATCCAGCTTGAGGCTGCGATGGGTCGAGACCGTCGGCGTGGTGGCCTGTTGCTCAAACTTGAGCTTGATGGCCGCCGAGCCACCACCGAAAATCTTCTTGAAGATGCCTCGACCGGCACCCCGCCTCCGGACGGCAAGCTCTATGGTGTACGGGGCCGGCCGCAGTCCCTCGACCTCATAATACAGCTCCATCTCCTCGCCCCGTTTGTAGGTGCGAAGCGGATTGAAGAGCACAGTATCGTCAGCGGTGCGCCGCCAGCCGAGGTTGGCAGTCCGGGAGCCCAGCACCAGATCGCTGAGGCTCAACGCCGCCGAGCTGGGTGGTCCCACCCTCAGGCTGTCGCGGGGGAGAGTCGTGCCGGCATCATCTCCATTCTGGATCGCTAAGCGGTAATGCAGGGAGCCGGATGGCACGCTGGCGGACACGCGACCGACCAGGTGCTCGTTCGGTGGCACCCGCGAGGGAGCCACGAAGTGACGGGTGGTGTCGAGCGCGCTCACGACCTGACCCTTGTCGTCCATTGCCACGAAGCGCAGGCGCACGCTGTAGAGGAACCCCCGGGCAACGGTTACCGGCTCGAGGCTGGACCCCGCAATGGCGTACGCGATCTGCACCTGGGGCCCGGCTGAATCCCGGCCGACAGCGAGCACTTCCGACGTGGCCTTGAGCTCGCTGGGGAACCGCAGCTCGTAGCTGTCGCTCGTGGTCCCCACCGCAATGCTCTCCTGCCCTGCCCGGCGCTCCTGACTCTGATAGCGTCCCGTGCTGCCCCGACCCGCGGCCTGTAACCGGCGGTAGATGGGCGAGAGCTGCTCCCGCGACAGCATCAACTGTTCGGCCATGGCGTTGTCGCCCGCCTCGTTGGTCTCATCTCCGATGACCTGGCCCTGAAGCTTGACGGCGCTGCTGAAGCCGAGGACGTCGAAGAGACTCTCGACCAGCTTGAAGTCCTGCACGTCTTCGCGGGCGATAAAGTGGAAGATCAGGTCGCCATCGGTGCGGCTGTAGCGCCAGGACTCGTTCGGCTCCAGCCCGGGCGCCGCGTAGGTGGCCCGGGTCGACGGCTCGCCATGGCGGATGTAGATGACGCCTCGGTCGTCGAAGTCGCGGCTCCCCGAGCGATAGCGCTCGACGATGTCGTAGTGTCGGCTGTTGGAGGTAAGCTGGAAGTTTTTACGAGCGTAGAACAAGCGCCGGTAGTGCTCGCGCAGCCGCTCACCATCGGTGCGCATCTCGGCCAGGTCACGCTGACCCCAGAAGCGGCGGAGATATGCCGCCCGACGCGGGCCCCGCTGGCTGTCAAGCTCACCCAGCACGCTGTCCGACGCGATGGTCGCCAGGTCGTTACGATAGGCTGCCACGGCGACGGAGTCGTCCACCATCGCGCCTTCGAAGTACGGCGTCACCCCCTCGAAGCGCCCCAGCAGGAGAAGCGTGCGTGCCACCTCGAGGAGACCAAGCCCACGGCTGGTGCCGTGCTGCAGGTAACCATTGAAGGCCACCAGGGCCGAATCGCCGTCGCCTACCTCGCGCTCGACGCGGCCGCGAGCGAGAAGCACCTCGGGATCATTGCCTGCGGGAGTGCTGGCCGACCGCCGGAGCGCCTCCAGGGCCACGCCAAGCTTGATATTGACCCGCTGCCGCAACGCAGTGTTCGCCAGATCGACCAGACCCTGAACGAACGATGGATCGATCTCCGCTGATTTCGCGAACGCCACCGCCGACCGGGTGAGCGCGTCCTTGCCCAGCATGGTCTTGAGGCCGGTGACGAAGGAGATCTGCACGTCACCCACGCCGTATTCGGCCAGCCCCATACCGTACCAGGCGTAGGGCCAGGATGGCTGCAGGTCGATCGCCCACTGGAACTCCGACGCGGCGTCATCATAGTGAGCTTGGCCCCCCAAGTCGCCCAGCCTGAGTGAAAGGAAGCCCAGCCTCAGATGGATCATGCCGTTGTTGCGGGCCACCTTGGCGGAATCGATCATGCGCTTTTCGAGCGCGAGAAGGCCTGTGGAATCCAGCGTGGAGGAAACCGAGTCGCGGAACCGTTCGAGCTCGGCTCGCTCTTCGAGGCTCTGAGCCTGGAGCTCGGCCGGCATGGCGACGAGGAGCGCCAGAGTGACGGTGCAGGCGATCGGCCTAAAGCTTATCTGGAAGGACATCAACCAACCTCATCACTGCACTCTAGGGGGCAGCACCGCCATCCGAAGCGCCGGCTCCAGGCGCGCGGGGCGATGGTGAAGGATTCGCCCTAGGAGACGCCCCTGATCTCGACCGGCCCACATGGGCCGAAGACTGATTTTCAGCCCGGTTCTGCAGAAAGGCGCGGATTCCCTCGTAGACGCCGAGAGCATACCGTCGCGTTCCAGCCGGAGACCGCAGCGCGTCTTCTTGCTCCGGGATGATCATGAACATCCCCTCAACCAGCACCGAGGGCATCCACGTCGCTCGAACAATGGCGAGGTCGGCCCGGCTGATTCCCAGATCCGGCAACCCGAGTCGATGGACCAGCGACCGCTGAATCGCAGACGCGAGCGGTACGCTGCGGGGCTGATTGTAGAATACGCCGGTCCCGTTGTTGGTGAAGGGGTTGATCCCGTCAGGCAAGGCATTGTTGTGAATTGAAACCAGCAGCTCGGCCCCGCCACGCTCGGCCAGCGCCACACGGGGCCAGAGATCCACCGCGGAATCGGTGGTGCGCGTCATCTGGACCCGGGCCCCGGCCGCCTGCAGCAGGTTTCGCAGCTGGAGGGCCACCGCCAGATTGGCCTCCGCCTCACGCAAGCCCGTAGGGCCGGTCGCGCCCAGCGGCGGGTGCCCCGGATCGATGGCGATCACCCGCCCGCGCACCGGGTCGCGGGCCGAGATCCTGGGCGGGCGCCGGACGTCGAGGAGTAGGTCGTTGCGGCTCCAGCGAGCGCGATAGCCCCAGAGTGGCGCCGTCAATTCCAGGGTGACTGTGACCTCCTGTCTCTGGGTCTGAGCCCAGCTCATCTGGCGCACCAGCGAATCCGTGCCGTACCGCATCCAGTCCACGTCCCCCACCGCGCCGTAAAACGTGATGGCGAGACTTCGCTCCCCTTCCGCCACCTGGAACGGAACCCGCTGGGTCAGCGGGATTCGCAGGCTGGCCCGATCCTCCGATGGTGTCAGAGTGACTGAGCCCACGACTGCCCGCGGCTCCGGCACTCCAGCCGGAAGCGGTTGCGCGTCCGCAATCGGTACCCACGCCTCCGACCCGGGCGAGAGGCGGATCCGAAGATCGTCATTGACCCGGCCAGTCACCGATACGCGAGTGCCGGTCGGAAAGAACCAGGCATAGGTTCCCCCAGGCGTGGCGCGGCCGGGGGTGAGGCTGTCGGTGTTCCCCTGGCCGGCGGTGTCGTCATCGAGCTGGATGACCACCGGCAGAGTATCGAGCAGCGCAACCTGCAGGGGCCAGCGAGACCGCACCGTATCCCGACCGAGCGCCGCTTCAACCACGGCCCAGGAGCTCTCGGACGAGACCAGCTCGGCATAGGGAGCCGGACATCGCGCCCCGCTCACGCAGCGCACCGCGGCCCGCGCGAGAACCCGGATCAGCGAGGCCGAGGGACCGCGCAGGACGGGGCCAGCATGAGGACCGATGGCCCGTCCCCGAATGACGCCGACGTATCTCACCTCCTCAGGCGTGCGGAGCCTGGTGGTGTCCCGGTCGAATGCTCTCAGCGCCGGCAGCACCTCTTCCGACTGTCTCTGCGGGAGCAGCGGCACAACGCCGCCGCCGGGCAGACGTACCCGAACGTCTGCCCCTTCTGCCGCACGGGTCGAGAGGGTCAGGTACTCGTTCCGGGTCAGCCAGACCTGACCTTGGGGCGAAAGCGACACCGAGTCGATCCAGGCACTTCCCTTCCTCACTTCTCGAGGGAGCGAGCCTCGGTCCCTTCGCACCGGGTATACCAGGACCGCCGAATCCCGCCCCGAGCGGGCCTCGATCGTGAATAGCATCAGAGTGTCCGGGGGGAACGGGATCCATGCCAGCCAGGCGCCATTGGGCCAGACGCGCACCGGCTCGCCATTGATCGTCACCTTGGTCTTCCCGTCGGCGACAGAGCCGAAGAGAAAGCTGGAGTCTCGTGCCCGAACCAGGTCGGTCAGCGCCGGGTAGACTACCCGAAGGCCAATCGGATCTTGCACCTCCGGCGCAGCGTGCAGCTCCGAGCGGCGGAGGGGCGATTCGGGAGCGGCTGGGTCGGGGCGTTCGACGGTAGGTGGTGGGGGCGAGGGATCAGATTTTGAAGAGCAGGCCGGCACCGCCAGAACAAGCCACAGCACCCAGCCGGATGCGCGAGAGACAGGCATAGATGCAAAGTACACAGGGACCATAACTTACGCCAAGACGGCGTTGACGCTCCACCCGGTGCTTCCTAGATTCGTCAGACCTGGGCACCCAGCCGTCCCCGCTCAGCCCACTACCGGAGGTGCTACATCTTTCCGAGGAGCGCGTGAACGGCGGCCCGGTGCGAGTCAGCGTCTTCGGCAAGACCGATCTCGGCCGCGCCCGCGATCACAACGAGGACACCTTCCTCGTTGCGGACCTGAGCACCGGAAACGCCAGCCTTCAACCGGAAGTGCGCCGACACGAGATCGGCGCGCGCGGGTCGCTCTTCATGGTGGCGGACGGCATGGGCGGCGCCGCGGCGGGCGAGCTGGCCAGCGCCATGGCCTCCGATCTGATCTACCGCCACATGGCCACCGCCTGGGCCACCGACAGCGACGCCTCCCCGGATCAGTTTGCCCACCGCATGCGCGAGGCGGTCGAGCTCGCCAACGCACAGATCTACTCTTACGCCCGCGAGCACCCCGATGTCCGGGGAATGGGGACGACGGTGACCGCCGCAGGCATGTTCGGGGGCGACCTCTACCTGACCCAGATCGGCGACAGCCGCGCGTACCTGATACGGGGGACGGAAGCGTTTCAGCTCACCAGGGATCAGAGCCTGATGCAGCGTCTCGTCGACGCGGGGGAGCTTACTGCGGATGAGGCGGAGCAGAGCGAGCGGCGGAACATCATCCTCCAGGCGCTCGGTCCCGACCCACGGATCAAGGTGGACCTGACGCACCAGCCAATCCGCCGGGGCGACACCCTGATCCTCTGTTCCGACGGTCTCTCCGGCCTGGTACGAAAGGAAGAGTTCGCGCGGATGGCCAGCGAGCACACCGATCTAGCCGCGCTGTGCTCGGCTCTCATCGATCTGGCCAACGCGCGCGGCGGGCCCGACAACATCACGGTCGTCGCCGCCCGCTTCGAGGGAGACGGGCTGCCCGAGCCCAACGGCACCGATGGCATCGGTCACCAGGCCTATCATCCAGCACAGACCTCGACGGTATCCGACCTGAAACCAATCGCAGTCGAGGAGCCCGGTTCGCGCGAGCTCCGTGCCGACACCTCGGACGAGGCTACCTCCGGCTATCCACCGCTGGTGGACCGAATCCGTTCTTTGGCCCTCGTCTTGATCATCCTTGGTGTGCTTTTGCTTCTCCTCATGGTGTGGCAGTAGGCGTCTCCCCAGTAGCGAGCGATCAGCCTGCCGGCGTAGACGCTCCCTTGCGGGTGCGGCTGGCGTGGTTGGCCGCGCTTTCCTTTGCTTCAGGCTTTCCTTTCGGGCTGGTGAACGAAACGCTCCCGGTCTATCTCCGCACCCACGGTGCGGGGCTAGTCGAAATCGGACTGATCAGCGCCGTCAGCTTCCCCTGGACTTTCAAGTTCATCTGGGCCCCCCTGGTCGATCGCGTCGGCACCCGCAGACAGTGGATCATCAGCTGCCTGGCCGGATTAACGCTCCTGACCCTGGTGCTGGGCCAGATGGAGCTCAGCGAGCTGGCGCGCTGGTTCTGGCTGATCCTGGTGCTGATGGTGACCCTATCGGCCACCCAGGATATCGCCATCGATGCCTATACAATCGAAACCACCACCACGCGCGAGCTGGGAGTGGCGAACTCGGCTCGGATCGCCGCGTACCGGGTATCAATGTTCACCGCGGGTGGCCTGCTGATCTGGCTCGCAGGCCGGCAAGGATGGCCGGTCGCGTTTCTCACCGGTGCGACGCTCATTGGCGCGCTCACCGCGGCGGCGCTCTTCATTCCCGAGCCAAAGCGCACGGTGGCTACGGCTATGTCCATCTGGGAACCGCTGCGGGAGCTGCTTAGCCGCCCGGGCATCTGGGCCGTGGCGCTGTTCGCGCTCCTGTTCAAGATCGACATCTACGCCATGGAGCCGATGACCCGGCCGTTCTGGGTCGACCGGGGGTTTACCCTGGAGGAAATTGGGGCCATCCTCACGCCGGGACGCATCATCGCGACGGTGTCAGGCGCCGTGCTCGGTGGGCTGCTCACTACCCGGCTGGGAATCTTTCGCGGACTCTGGACCCTGGGCGTACTCCAGGCACTGTCGAGTCTCGGTTATGCCGCAGTGGCCAGCGTTCCCGCATCGAAGTCTCTGATCATAGGCGCAGCGCTGTTCGAGAACTTTGCCCATGGACTGGGAACCGCGGCGTTTTTGGCTTTCCTGATGTCGGTCTGCGAGCGACGCTACGCCGCAACCCAGTTCGCGGTTCTGTCGGCCTTGTTGGCGCTGAGCCGGACGCTGGCAGGAGGCGCTTCGGGACTGCTGGCTGAAAACCTGGGATACGGAAGGTACTTCTTTCTGACATTCCTTCTAGCAGTTCCCGCGTTCGCGCTATTTCCCTGGATCAAAGGGGCAAGCAGGAGCAGCTGACTAGCCGAGTCGCTGGCGCAGCCAGCGCGCCACGGCTTCCTGCATGAGCCGCTGCCGGTGCCACGCCAGGAGTACCGGAGCCTTGCTCGGGAGCTCGGCCACGAGGCGGGGATGCCCGAAGAGCACGATGAGATCGGCCCCTGCCGCATGATGGGCCAGTGCCTCCTTGGCGGCCGCGCCGAACCCTGAGCGGCCCTTCCAGGCCCGCGGCTCGGCGAACACGAGCAGGACTCTGGAGCCACCGCCGTACCGGCCGATCCGTTCGGGGCCCAGCGCACGATGGACGTAGTCGCTCGGCCCCGGCGGGTACGGGCCACCGATATCATCGTCCACCACCACCAGATCGAGGGGCTCGGTCAGCTCCGGCGGCGAGCGCCGAACCATCATTCCCTCGTTCAGCAGCACGTCGGCCAGAGCCTCTGCCGACTCGTACGGACCCTTGGTGACCGGAGGCGTCGGCGCGGTGGCGGCGGCAAGCGCCTGGTCATAACGGCGGAGGGACTGGTCCAGGCGTTCACTTCCGAGCGCGCCACTAGAGAGCGCGGCCTCGAGCGCGTCGCGGACCCGCCGGGCATCGTTGGGGTAAAGCAGCAGATCCGCTCCGGCCTGGATCGCCTCCACGGCGGCATCGGACTCCCGGCGGCCAACCAGGGCGCCGTCCATGATCAGCGCATCGGTCACCACAAGGCCGTCGAAGCTGCGGCGTAGCTCCCCCAGGAGCGTCGGAGAAAGCGTCGCCGGCAGGCCCGAGTTATCCAGGGTCGGATACGCGACGTGCGCGGTCATGATCGAAGCCACACCGCTGGCGACCGCGACAATGAAGGGAACCAGGTCGGTGGCGCGCAGCGCCGTGGCGGATGCTTCCACCACCGGCAGGGCGACGTGAGAGTCCACCGCCGTGCGGCCGTGCCCGGGATAATGCTTGGCGCAGGCGAGCGCGCCGGCTGCCTGACACCCTTCGATCCAGTGGCGCACGTAGGTGGCGACTTCATTCGGATCGGCCCCGAAGGCGCGGGTCTGCACGATCGGGTTCTCCGCCAGCAGGTCGAGATCCGCGACCGGGGCAAAGACCCAGTTTATCCCCACCGCTCGCGCCTCCTGAGCGGTGACCGACCCGGCCCAGCGAACCACCGCAGGATCGCGAAGCGAGGCGAGCGCCATCGGCGGTGGGAATTCGGTGAGGCCGGCAACCTGCTGGCCCGCTCCGCGCTCCAGGTCCGACGCGATCAGAAGCGGGCGGCCGGCTCGCCGAAGAAGATCGGTGGTCAGACGTCGTACGCTCTCCGCTGTGCCTCCGAAGATGATGTACCCACCCACGCCAATCTCCAGCGTATCGGCGATCCGTCCCGCCTCGTGGGCAAAGCCGCTCATGGCATCGGACCGCAGCGCGGGCATGATCAGCCGGGCCGGGGTCACCGACTTCGGAGTTCCATTTGTCATGGAGGGGTGACAGCGCCGAGCACTCGTGATCCCCCGGCGCCGGTGGCCGCGGGAACGTTGCCCGGCTGGCCGTGCAGCGTGAGGTATCCGAGCAGGGCGAATGCGACCGCCTCTTTCGCGTCGCCCGGGAAGAACAGGTCGTCGAAGCGGCGGAGCGGATGACTGCCGCGCGCGGCGAGCTGCCGGCCGAGCGATGCCATGAGACCGGGATGATGACAGCCTCCGCCGGAGGCCACCACCTCGACTCCGGCAGGCGTCCATCGCCCAACCGCATCGGCCACGGTGCGAGCCGTGAGCTCGACGGCGGTGGCTACACCGTCGGGGCCAGGCGCCTGCTGGTGCAGATCGCGGGCGTACTGGTCGCCGAACCGTTCGCGGCCGGTGCTCTTGGGCGGCGGCGCCGCGAAGAACGGGTCGGTCAGCAGAGGCGCAAGAACGTCCTCGTGCACCGTTCCCTTGGCGGCGATCTTGCCGTCCCGATCGTAGGAGCGGCGCTGGTCCACGATGCGCGCCACCGCATCGATGACGGCCACGCCGGGACCGGTATCGAAGGCGAGTACGCCGGCTTCCTGGGCCCGCCGCACCACGTAGGTCAGGTTGGCCATGCCACCGAGGTTGAGCAGCACACGAGGCGCATCGGCGGACCCGAAGAGGAGCACGTCGGCCATTGGCACCAGCGGTGCCCCCTGCCCGCCCGCGGCCACATCGCGGGCCCGAAAGCCGCTCACGACACTCACCCCGAACCGCTCGGCCAGCACCGCCGGCTCGCCCAGCTGCCAGGACACCAGCGGTGGCTCATGCCAGATCGTCTGTCCGGGAAAGGCGATGAGGGACAGATCGGAAGCCGGCACCTTGCCCTGGACCAGCACCGCCTGCACCGCCTCTGCGGCCCAGTCCGCCACTTTGACGTGCAGCCGCGCGAGCGCGGGAGCGGTGGCGCCGTTGAAGGCATTGCGGATCTCGGCCCGTTCATCGTCGGTGTATGGGCGGGTTACGAAATCGAGGAGGGTGGCGTGGGTGGGACCGTCGAACCGGACGAGCGCGGCATCTACGCCGTCGAGAGAGGTTCCCGACATGAGTCCCACGGCGAGCGTCGGACGCTCCGTCATCTCGCCCGCACTGCTGGAGGATCGCCAACGATCGAGCGGAGCCGCCCCTGGTGCTCGGCCAGCATCCGCTCCGCTTCGCCCTTCTGTACCCCGCGGCGGGCCATCACGATGGCCGTCTTCACGCTCCCATCGGCCGCCTCGATGACCTTCTGCGCAGCGGGGCGGTCCAGTCCGGCGGCCTCCATCACGATCCGCTGGCTGCGATCGACCAGTTTGTCGTTCCAGGCCCTGAGATCCACCATCAGGTTGCCGTACGTCTTCCCCAGGCGGATCATGGCCCCTGTGGTGAGGGTATTGAGCACCAGCTTGGTGGCGGTTCCGGCCTTCATTCGAGTGGAGCCGGTGACGATCTCGGGGCCGACTAGAACCGTGATGCAGACATCGCAGCTCTCCCGCAGCCGCTCTGGGGGCTCGGTGCACGACAGGAATGCCGTCCGGGCGCCGAGGGCCTGGGCCCGGGCGAGTGCCGCCCCCACGTAAGGCGTCGTTCCACTGGCGGCAATGCCGACCACCACATCCTTACGCCCTACGCCCAGGGAGGTCAGGTCCCGAACGACGGCCTCGACATCGTCTTCGGCCCCCTCGACCGAGCGCACCAGCGCCGGAGCACCGCCGGCGATCAGGCCGACGACCATCTCCGGTGGTGTTCCGAACGTCGGGGGGCATTCGGCGGCATCGAGCACACCGAGCCGGCCGCTGGTCCCCGCCCCGACATAGATCAGCCGGCCTCCCGCCCGGAACGCTGCCTCCACCAGATCGATGGCGCGCGCGATCTCGACCCGGGCCTTGGCCACGGCGGCGGGCACACCGGCATCTTCGGCGCCGATGAGATCGACGATCTCGAGGGCGGAAGCGGTATCGATGGTGGAGCTTCGGGGGTTGCGCCGTTCGGTCAGGCGCATGTCGTGGAAGTCGTCAGCCACGCAAACGGGCGATAGGAGTATCCAAGCGTTAGCCTCAGGCTAAATTAGGAGCCGTGCGAGGTTCGAGGCAACTCCGCACCATCTGCCCAATTCTTCCACGGAGCTCGCGTGCGCATACCTGCCGCCAGTCTGCTACTGGTCCTGATTCTCCTGTCCCCCGGCTGCGCCCGGCGCTCTGAGGCCCCTGGCGTCGGCCCGCTCGCCGGAATTGCTCCCACGTGGTCCTTCGGCGGGAAGGCGCGGGTGCTCGAGGCACCCAGGGCCATGGTGGTGTCGGGGAGCCCGCTGGCCAGCGACGTCGGCAGGGACATCCTGCGGCAGGGTGGCAATGCGGTTGACGCGGCCGTCGCGGTTGGCTTTGCTCTGGCGGTGGTCCATCCCGAGGCCGGGAACATCGGCGGCGGCGGGTTCATGGTCATTCGGCTCCAGAGTGGCGAAGTCCAGACACTCGATTACCGGGAGACGGCGCCGTCTCGTGCCTCGCGCGACATGTATCTCTCCGCCGGTTCCGAGGCGAGCGTAACGGGCCATCTGTCCGCGGGCGTGCCCGGCGCCGTCGCCGGCTTGATCGAAGCGCATCGCAGATACGGGCGGCTTCCGCTTGCAGTCGTGATCGAACCCGCGATTCGACTGGCGAATGAGGGGTTCGTGGTCGACGAATACCGCAGCCGCTCGATTGGGGAGGACAGCGCGCGGCTGGTGCTCTTCCCCGCCTCGCGCACGACTTTCCTCTCCAACGACCGGCCGCCCCCGCCGGGGTCCACCTTCAGGCAGCCGGAACTCGGCGCTACCCTGGAAGCGGTTCGGGACAGTGGATCAGCCGGGTTCTATCGCGGCCGGGTGGCCGACCTCATCGTCGCCGAGATGAAACGGGGCGGCGGACTGATCAGCCGCGAGGATCTCGCCGCGTACCGGCCCATCTGGCGGGATCCGATTGAGATCTCCTATCGCGGGCATACCATATACTCGATGCCGCCTGCCTCATCGGGCGGGGTCACGATGGGTGAGATCCTGAACATCATGGAAGGCTACAGCCCCCTGCCGGCGTTTGGATCCGTGGCCCTGATGCACCGTGAAGCCGAAGCGATGCGGCGGGCCTTCACCGACCGCAACCGTTACCTCGGCGATCCAGGCTTCGTCCAGAACCCGGTGGAACGCCTGCTCTCCAAGGACTACGCCGCGGAATTGCGGAAGCAGATCGGTGAGCAAGCATCGGTCACGCCCAGGTTCGACCCCAGGGCTCCGGGTGGCGCATCGACTACGCACTACTCGGTGGTGGACGCCGATGGAAATGCGGTGAGCTGCACGACGACGCTCAACAACAGCTACGGGAGCGCGGTCACCGTGACCGGCGCGGGCTTCCTGCTGAACGA
>JBDTUV010000030.1:0-12702 GCA_040007575.1 Gemmatimonadales bacterium | reverse complement strand
GTCGGCGCTCTCGTCATACTGGTTCACGTACCCGTCAAACGCGCCCCCGCTGGTGCCGGCCCGGAACGGCGAGTTCACATTGTTGTCTTCGATGACGAAGAACTGTGCCGTGAGCAGACCGAGAATATCAGCATACACGCTGGCGTTCTGGTCGCAGTCTGGAATGCTCCCCGGCGTGGTGACGTAGGTCAGATCGTCGGCCAGCAGGATGTTGCCGGTGCTCGCCACGGTGACCTGGCTCCGTACCACCCCGCTGACCGCGGCGCTGCCATCCACGTAGATGACGCCCTTGAAGTTCGGATTGGAGGGGCGGTTGATGGGCCAGAGATAGTCGGCCATTCCACCCGCGCCACCGGTGGTCCCGCCACCGTTCTGCGGATGAACGTTCTTGTTTTCCAGCGCCGCAGGTGCGCTCCCCGCTCCATAGCCAGGCCACTTGACCCAGGCCCCATAGGGGGCGGGGGCCGGTGTCGTCACCACCCACCCGTTGGTGAGGCGTGGATCCCCGCCCAGGTAGCAGCGCCGCGAGGGCTCGTTGAGCGAGCGGCGCTGATTGGCCAGCAGGCTGGCCGTGCTATGGCGATGCACCGCCGGGTTGACGGTGGTGGTATGTGACACCGCCGGCACGAATGTCCCGCCCAGCGCGTCACCACAGTTAGGCGAATTGATGTTGGGATCGTTGGCCGAGGCCGCATTCCACAGGCGCGCGCTGACGTAGTTCAGGGTGTTGGCAGTATTGTCGACTCCCCGGTAAACCCGGATGAACCCCTCGTCTTCGTCGGTATAGTCGCCATCGTTGTTGACGTCTACCGCGACGAACTCGATCCTGGTCCGCGGGTTATATACCGTGGTTCCTACTGCTCCCCCTACGACCGTCAGATTTCCGGTGGCCGCGTACCCGCTCAGGGTAGCCAGGTTGGCAGGGGTCGGCATATTGATCCGCGCCACGCCCTCCTTCCAGCCGGATCTAAAGTCGCCGTTCGCCACTGCGTTGATGGTGCTCGCGGTGGTCGCCAGGCCGTGGAAGATGGGCCGCGGTCCAGTGGTCCCGACGTACAGTACCCCGTTGGTGTGAATCGGCCCGAAGACCTGAATTCCTCTGGCGAACACCACACTCGAGAGGGTGACGTCGTCGAAGCGGGCGAACTGGGCGAACGACTGCTGGGCGAGCTCCGACCGGCGGACGACGACCGCCCGTCCGGCGTTGTCGTCGATTCTGGAGATCACGCTGGCGTAGACGCCAAACTGTCCGGTGGTGCCGCCACTGCGGCCCACCGTGACCGAGCGGTTATAGCCCGGAATGATGGTGCCCAGGGCATCACGCACCGGTTCCGCGTTCTGTAGCACGGTGAAGCCGTTGACGGGGACGAGTGCCGGCGTCCCGTTGATGGTGTCCCTGGCCCATTCCAGGCCCGCGTCCGCGGAAGCCCGCATCTCGGCGTCCTTGGCGTGGAAGCGACCGATGAGACTGGCGTTGCCCGAGAGCATGATCGCCCCCGTGGCCAGCGAAGCCACGATCACCATGAGGAGGAGCACCATGAACAGTGCCAGGCCTCGTTCGTTGCGGATCGCCTGCTGACTCATCGTACCCTCCGAGACAATCGGGAGTGAAACGCTCAATTGGGACGAACGGTGCCGCTGGTCAACCGGGCTGATTCGGACGGCGTGCAGTCCTGGGCGCCTAGTGCGTAGACATAGTCGACCCCGGCAGTCACCCCGTTGTCCACCAGCACATATGGCGGGGGCTGGCCAGCCGGAATGGTGAGCAGCGCGCTGCCGAACGGCTCGGCGAGGAGCCTCCGGTACAGGTTGTACTGGTTGACATCGGTCTCACCCGCCGCTTCGTCGAAGGACGCCGGCCACTGGAGTCTGACGCTGGGCGGATCTCCAGCCACATTCGGGACGGCAGCCAGGGCCCCAAGCAAGATCGGCGCGTTGCCGCACGTCTTCAGCTGGACCAGGCCGTTATTCTGGAGACTCACCGTGGTCGAGATGTCCCGAACCCGCTCGGCGGCGCCGGTTTGCCCGTTGCTTACCCGGAGATTTATGCGGACGGCCCTGACACTGTCGGCCAGAAAGGAGTTGGATGGGTCTCCCGGTCTGTCCGCGGGGCTGCCATGCACCGCTATGCTGTGGACGATGGGGAGCACGATTCCGCTGCCCGCGATCCCCGCGATCACCAGCGAGTCCCGTGCAGCTGGAGGCACCACCATGGTGACGGGGTGCACGAAATACTCGAAGAACGGACGCCCCGGGAACGCCATGATGTTGCGCGCCACCCGCTGTGCCGGCATGGCATTCACGCGCTGCATCAGGACGAAATCGTTACCGACGTTGGTGGTGCTCGAGTCGGGCCGGAAATAGAAGACGATGGTCTCGGCAAGACAGGCGGTCGCGACGTAGGTCATCGCTGGGTACACGAACCCGGTATTCGGCAGCTGATAGGCCGAGGCAACCGGCAGGATCTCGAACGAGCCCGGCGGTGCGTCCGGGTTGATGTTGACCGCGCAATTGTCCTGGATGTTGTGGGTGTAGTTCGAGTTGAACGCGACGACGTTGTTGGCGCCGTAGATGAACATGGGCTGCTGGTTGGCGACCCCTGCTCCGGCGGTGCGCAGCACCCGATCCACGGTGCTCACGGCGTACCGCATATTCTGGAAGAGATCCATCTTCTCCCCGCCCAGCCGGAAGCTCATGGTCTGGGAGCGGAAGACCGAGATGGTGGCACCCATGATCATCGAGAGGATCACCATCACCAGCATGAGCTCGATCAGGGTGAAACCTGACGTGTTGACCGGGCGGCGCGTCATGGGCTGGCCACCACCGTCGTCACGTCGATCGGCGCTCCCATCGTAGGCTCGGTGACACGCACCGTGACAATGGTATAGTCACGCTGGGGAGCATTTCCCGTGATTCGTGAGACTGACGTCACCCGAGTCATGTTGGGATAACCGGCAACGCCCAGCTGGGTGCCGGCCCAGGTAGCCGCCAGCGTGGGGTAGCTCGGGTCCATGTCCACCAGGCCGATCCGTTCCCGGGCCGCCTCAGCGGCCGCCGTCCTGGTGGTGGACGTGGTGACGGTATGGAGATACTGGCCGGTGTACCGGGCAACGCTTCCCAGGATGATCGCCAGGATCACGATCGACAGGAGCATCTCCACCAGGGTGAAGCCGCCGCGCCGCATTACTGGCGCTCCTTCCAGGCTCCGGTGCCGTACGAAAACCAGGTGGCGCGACCGGTGGCCCGGGAGATCTCTACCGCCCGGACGTCGGAGGTGCGGTCAACGCTGAGGCCGGCGGTCGTCGAGATGTACACCCCGCCATCTTCGCTGGCGGTGCCGTCGCGACGGAAGATCAGCACCGGGAGGATTCCTTGCGCCCGAGTAAAGGTGACCACCGCGCCCCCGATCGCGCGGGCGGGGGCGGTGCCCCGGCCGAACGTGACTCCTTCGGGGAGGTTGGTGAAAGTCACTCGTTCGATTGCATCTATGATGTTGTCGTTATTGCGGTCTTCGTGGATGCGCATGCGTCTGTTACCCACATCGAACGCCACCCTGGTATCCGCCTGGCGGCTGATCGCCTGTCGCTGCGCGTAGGCGAAGGTGGCGGACACTACCTGGGCTCCGGAATTGGCCTGATACGAGGAGAGTCTGGCTTGAGGGATGGCTGCGGCCGCGAGCAGGCCCATGATCACGATCACCGAAAGAACCTCGATCATGGAGAACCCGTGACGGCCGCTGAGCGGCCGAGGGCCGGCGATCGTGATGCAGGCACTTGAATGGCTGGTCATACGCTGCCTCCGTTGGGCGGTCGGGCAGGCCCCGATGAAGACATGGGTGCGCACCGGCGGTGCAACATCTCGCCGGGGCACAGGTGCAAGACTTGACTTAGGGCAGTGAGTGGGTGCTTGTAGCGCAGGAAAAATGCCGTTGGGCATGCCTGCCACTGGAGGCACTGCTCGGCCTTTCACGAGCGTGATTCAGGGTTTTACCTAGGGCGGAATGCATTACCACGGCGCATTGCCCTCTTCAATCTTTGCAGCCTCATGGCGGCAGAGTTTGCACCCTTCAGGCCTTACCATTGGGCCTAAATCGATATTGGATGGAATATCGACGTTAGATTTCATACACCCTTAACTGTGGATCCACATGCGCTCGCGCGAACGCATTCTCGCCAACCTCGACACGATCTACCGCGAATCGTATGACCGGGCGAAGAAAACGGCTGATGAAGGCCGGATGATCGATCTCGAGAGCGGCTACATGCGCGACCAGTTAATGCTGGAGATCCTCCTCGATATCCGCGATCTCTTCTCGGTGGCGCCCGCGGCCTCAGGGGGGAGTGCCCTGGAGAAACTGGAAGCGATCCGCCGGCTCACCAAGCTTCGCTGAAAGGCTTCGCCGATGCATTCGATGCAGTCCGCCTGCCTGCTGGCCGCGGCGCTCTGGGTTCCGGCCTGCCGCTCGCTTCCTGGCTCGGCCTCCGCGCCAAGAGCTGCCGATCTGATCGTCTATGGTCGGGTGTGGACCGGGGACTCGGCCCGGCCCTGGGCCGAGGCGGTGGCCGTGGCGGCCGATACCATCGTAGCAGTGGGCGACAGTGCGGGGCTGGCGAAGCTGGTGGGATCCGGCACCCGGGTGATCCGTAACGGAAGGGCGATGGTCGTGCCTGGCTTCATGGACGGGCACCTGCACTTCACCGATGGTGGCTTTCAGCTCGCGAGTGTGGACCTCCGCTCCTCCAACTCGCCGGAGGAGCTCATCGGTCGGCTGAAGGCCTTCGCCGTCGAGCGGCAGCCGGGCGAGTGGATTCTGGGCGGCGACTGGGACCACGAGCGTTGGCCCGGAGCGCCGCTTCCGCGTCGGGAGTGGATCGACTCGGTCACCCCCAACAACCCCGTCTTCGTCAACCGGCTCGACGGACACATGGGGCTGGCCAACAGTGCCGCCCTCCGGGCGGCGAAGATCACGCGCGCCACGAAGGACATCCCTGGCGGCGTGATCGTGCGGGACCCGCGCACCGGCGAACCTACCGGCATCCTCAAGGACGAGGCCATGGGACCGGTGTACCGGGCGGTCCCTGAGCCTACCGCAGCCCAGCGGGACGCGGCGCTGCGGCGCGCCCTCGTGTACGCGGCGTCAAAGGGCGTCACCGCGTTTGCGCACGTCAGTGTGGCACCGGCTGACCTGGGCACATATCTGCGTGCCAAAGCGGCCGGCACACTGACCGCTCGCGCGGCGCTCTACTTTCCGCTCGAGACCTGGCATACCGTTGCCGACACCGTGGCGAAGCTGGGTCGCGGCGATGACCGGGTCTGGATTGGCGGCGTGAAGGGGTACGTGGACGGCTCCCTTGGCTCGACTACCGCCCTCTTCTATGCCCCCTACAACGATGATCCCAAGACCTCGGGCGTGCTGGTCACCTCGGAGGACTCGCTGCGGGCGTGGATCGGCGCCGCAGATTCCGCGGGACTCCAGGTTGCCATTCATGCCATTGGCGAGCGCGCCAACGGCATTCTCCTTTCCATCTACGACAGCGTGGCTCGGGCGCACGGCCCGCGCGACCGCCGCTTCCGGATCGAGCATGCCCAGCACCTCCGGCGGCAGGATATAGCACGTCTGGCACATAGCGGTGTGATCGCCTCGATGCAGCCCTATCACGTCATCGACGACGGCCGCTGGGCGGAGAAGCGGATTGGTCCCGAGCGCATCAAGACCACCTACGCTTTCCGCTCGTTGCTCGATGGCGGCGCACATCTCGCCTTTGGCTCCGACTGGACGGTTGCTCCCATCGATCCGCTCCTTGGCATCTACGCCGCGGTGACTCGCCGTACGCTGGATGGCAAGAACCCTCGAGGATGGGTACCAAAAGAGAAGATCTCAGTGGAGGAGGCCCTCCGGGCCTACACCGCAGGCAACGCCTATGGTGTCTTCGCGGAGAACAGGCGGGGGAAGCTCGCGCCCGGGTACCTGGCCGACCTCGTGCTGCTGGATCAGGATCTGACCGCCATTCCGGCCGAGACCATCGATCGGGTCGGTGTCCGGGCTACCGTGGTGGGCGGCAAGGTCGTGTTTTCGAGCCCCTAGAACCGGAGTATCTTTTAGGGCGCTCCCGCTGGCTGGTGATCGTCGACCCTTAGCCCCGAGTTCCATGGCCACACGCACGTCGGGCCGTCCCAAGACCGCCGCCAAGCTGGAAAAGGCGGATCTCGTGGACCTGTACCGGGTGATGCTGCTCGCCCGGAGGATCGACGACAAGGAGATCCAGCTCAAGCGTCAGAACAAGATCTTCTTTCAGATTTCGGGGGCCGGGCACGAAGCCGTCCTCGCCGCCGCTGCCCGGGTTTTCCGTCCCGCCTACGACTGGTTTTACACCTATTATCGCGACCGGGCGTTGTGCCTCGGCCTGGGCATGACCGCCACCGAGCAGCTCCTCTCCGCGGTCGGCGCGGCCGACGATCCCAACTCCGGTGGACGCCAGATGCCATCCCACTGGGGCCATAAGGACCTCAACATCGTCAGCGCCTCGAGCCCGACCGGGACCCAGTTCCTGCAAGCCGTGGGATGCGCGGAGGCGTGGCTGCGGTACTCCCGGATCGGTGCCATTCCCGACAAGGACCAGCTGTTCCAGGGCGACGAAGTGGTTCTCTGCACCACGGGGGACGGTACCACCAGCGAAGGAGAATTCTGGGAGGCGCTCAACACCGCCACCAACCTGAAGCTGCCGGTGGTCTTCCTGGTGGAGGACAACGGCTACGCCATCTCGGTGCCGGTGGAGGTCAACACTCCGGGCGGCTCGATATCCAAGCTGCTGACCGGTTTTCCCGGGCTTTTAATCCAGGAGGTCGATGGCTGCGACGCGCTCGCTTCCTTCGACGTCCTGTCGAAAGCGGTGGAGTACGCCCGGGCCCGGAAGGGACCCGCCCTGGTACACGCGCACGTCATTCGGCCTTACAGCCACTCCCTGTCGGACGATGAGGTCCATTACCGTCCTTCGGCTGAGCGCCAGCTCGACGCCGAACGCGATCCACTGACCCGCTTTCCCAAGCACCTCATGGAGCAGGGGATCGCCACCCAGGCCGAGCTCGACCTGATCGGGCGGCAGGTGGAGGAAGAAGTGCAGGTCGCGGCCGACACCGCTCTCGCAGCGCCCCAGCCGGGGACCGATACCATCTACAACTACGTCTACTCTCCCGACGTAGATCCGACTTCCGAGCAGTTCGACACCGAGGACGATCCCCGATTTGCCGGCGATCCCACCACGATGGTGGATCTGCTGAACATCTGCCTGCGGGACGAGATGACGCGCGACCCCCGGATCGTCCTCTTTGGAGAGGACGTGGCCGACTGCAGCCGGGAGAAGAACCTCGGCGACGTCAAAGGCAAAGGCGGGGTCTTCAAGGTCACCTGGGGCCTGCAGCGCGCCTTCGGCAGCGATCGGGTGTATAACTCGCCGCTGGCAGAGGCCAACATCATCGGTCGTGCCATAGGGTTGGCCACACGAGGGCTCAAGCCCGTGGTCGAGATTCAGTTCTTCGACTACATCTGGCCGGCGTACATGCAGCTCCGGAACGAGCTCGCGCTGATGCGCTGGCGCTCGAACAATGCCTTCTCGGCACCGGTTGTTGTGCGGGTCACCTACGGGGGCTATCTGAAGGGCGGATCCGTGTACCACTCGCAGACCGGTGCTGCCGTCTTCACCGGCGTTCCCGGCCTGCGGGTCGTGTGCCCCTCAACCTCGCTGGACGCCAACGGGCTACTCCGTACCGCCATCCGCTGCGAGGATCCGGTGCTCTTCCTCGAGCACAAGCACCTCTACCGCCAGACGTACAACAAGGCGCCCAATCCGGGGCCGAACTTCATGATTCCGTTCGGGAAAGCGAAAGTCGTGCGGCAGGGGAGCGACATGACGGTGGTGACGTACGGGGCGGTGGTCCAGCGGACGCTGCTCGCCGCGAAGGCCATGGAGGACCAGCACGGCGTGAGCGTGGAGGTCATCGACCTCAGATCGCTCTCCCCGGTGGACTGGGAGACGATCTACGGCTCGGTGCGCAAGACCAACCGAGTGATCGTGGCCTACGAGGACTCGCTCTCATGGGGGTACGGGTCCGAGATTGCGGCGCGGATCGCGGACGAGACCTTTGCCCACCTCGACGCACCGGTGAAGCGGGTTGCCGCCACCGACACCTTCGTGGCGTATGCTCCCGAGCTGGAGGAGGTAATCCTGCCGCAAGTCGAGAGCCTCAAGCGAGCCATGCTGGAGGTGGCGGCGTATTAACTCCTCATCCTGAGCGCAGCGAAGGACCTAGCCAGGCCCAGAGAAGCCGCTGATTAGGTCCCTCGCTTCGCTCGGGATGAGGATGCAGACATGATTCCCTACCGCATTGCGTCACGGACCTCTCCAGCTGCAGCAATCGCATTGTCCACGTCCCTCGATAATGCCTTGGCCTGCTGGGTGGCTTGAGTGAGGTCTCCCAGCACGGCCGCCACACCTGACGAGCGCAGCCGGAGCAGATCGAACCGCACGTTTTGCATGGCCAGCACGCAGCTCTCCAGGTGGCTAGCCACCTGGCTCCGCCTGCCGCGCAAATCGGCGATCGTCTTCCGCTGCAGCTGCAGCAGGTTCAAACGCCGGGCCCGCTCCGGATCATCCGGCTCCCGGGACAGTCCCGCGATGCGCTCGTCGATCTGAGCCAGGCCTTCCGAGTCCAGGTTGGTGTCCATGGCATGGAGCGTCCGGGCGACGTCGGTGGCGCGGGCGTAGAGTCCCTCGACAGTCTGCTGGACATCGGGAAGCATCTTTCGCTCCGAGGTCGGCAGCTTGGCCACCAGCTTGAGGATCGCCAGACGGTCGCTGTGGACCTGCAGAATGGCTGGGAGCTGGGCGCCGTAGTCCTCGGCTGTTGGAGGCTCGATTGCACGAGCGCCCTTTGCGCCCTTCGTCATGGTGGTCTCCAGCGCGTCGGCCGCAGCAGGCCGGCTCAGCACATCCCGCCAGCTGTAGCCACTCTGCCAGAGCGTCGCGTAGCTCCGGAGCAGCCCGATCCCCATGCCGAACATTGGGAAGAGGAACCAGGGTTGATCGATGCCGGTGGCGATGTTGATCCCCGCGCATCCCACAGAGACTGCCGCCCAACTGGCGAACTGCCCCCGAACTCTCTGAATGATTCTTGGCTCACCCGTATCGGGCACGATCTCTTTGGACCGGTCCCTGCGGCCGTGCCGTTCGCGGCGGGACAGGGGGGCCGTGGGGCTGCGGGGCGGGTACCCGCCTACGGGTGGATGGGCAGGAGCACGGTTGAGAGGGCGCAATTCGCGGGGTTTTCGGTCCGCAAAGAACCCCTCGTCGCTCCCAGTAGCGGTGCGCGGGCTTCGCTCTGTCTGCAGCCCTGCTGCCCTGCTGCCCCGCTGCCCCGCTGCCCCGCTGCCAAGCCGCCCCACTGCCCCGCTCGCCCGCAGCCCGACTGTGCTGCGGCTCTCGAGGGCCCGGCGCAGGGCGTCGGCGGTGGCCCACCGGCTTGCCGGATCCTTCTCCAGGCAGCGACCCACCGCCAGCGCCAGATCCTCCGGCGTATCGGGCCGTTTGTCGCGCAGATCGGGAGCGGGCTCTGTGATCTGCTTCATGAGGATCCCGGCAACGGAAGGGGCGTTGAACGGGAGAGCGCCGGTGAGCATCTGGTAGGCCACGACACCGAGGCTGTACAGGTCCGACCTGCCGTCGATGTCACGCTCGCCGGCAGCCTGTTCCGGGCTCATGAAGGCCGGCGTCCCAATGGCCACGCCGATGCCGGTGAGTGTGGCCCCCGAGGTGGCGGACAGTGCCTTGGCGATCCCGAAGTCGGTCACCATTACCCGGCCCCGGGTGCCTTCCAGGAGGATGTTGTCTGGCTTGATGTCGCGGTGGATTACCGAGAGGGCGTGGGCGGCGCTGAGCGCATCCGCCGTCTCCATCATGATGCGGCGCGCTTCCTCCACCGGAAGGCTGCCCTTCCGCCGGATCCGGGCAGCCACCGACTCCCCATCCACGTAGCCCATGACGAAGTACACCAGACCCTGGCCTTCGCCGACGCTGTGAATGGGAACGATATGGGGGTGGGAGAGACGGGCGGCGGTCTGAGCCTCACGGGTGAACCGCTCGCGGATATCCTGCTGGAATGCGAGCTCGGGAGGCAACACCTTGATGGCCACCCGGCGCTGAAGCCGCTCATCACGGGCGCGGTATACCACGCCCATGCCCCCTCGCCCGATCTCGCCTTCGATCGTATACGCGTCTCCCAGGGCCTCGGCAAGACGGGCGGGCAGAGGCCTGCTGCCTGAATCCGTCATCCGCTCCGTGGCCTCGGGTCTATTGGATTCGACGTGTCCGGCATGGCAACAATCTGTACTCCCGTAGGGCGAGCGGCAACCGAATCGCGGGGGTGGTGAGCCAAAGGGGGGAGCTCAGGGCGACCATACGTAGCCGGCCCCCTATGGATTCGCTCCTGACGAACCGGGCGTCCTGGGGCCAAATTGGCAGTGAGTAGTTGCCGGGTACCCTGACAAGAACGGCGTGGGAAGCCTCCAGACTCCCCCGCGGGAACCGTTCGGCGTCTTGGTTGGTTTCAATAGGCTAACCAACCTGATATTCGCCTCTCAAATGTGCACCCGGCCATGGCATGGTCAGTGCAAATAGTGCCCCGAATCTCTGTGGGACTGTCATTTCGCCCCGGTGTTGGGGCTTTGTAAGGAGTAGCCTGAATGGCTGAACGATTAACCCTGCCCGTCCTTCCCTTGAGGGAGGTAGTCCTGTTTCCCGGCGTCACCGCTCCGATCGGTGCCGGGCGGCCCGCCACGCTGCGCGCCATCGAGGCGGCGCTTGCGGGTCCTGAACGGCTTGTCTTCGCGGTATCCCAGCGGCAGAACGTCGAGACCGTGAACTCCGACGTGCTCTACACCATCGGAACCATCGCCCGCATTGGACAGCTTCAGCGCGGGCTCTCCGGCATGCAGCTGCTGCTCCACGGCGAGCGGCGGGGCATCGCCATACACTACACCGACAAAGAGGGGTATCTCCAGGCGGTCGTGCGCGAGGCCGAAGAGATGCTCCCACTCAATCTCGAGGACCCCGCCTTCGTCGCGCTGCACCGTGAGGCGCGCGCGCGCGCGGCCGAGCTGGGCCAAAAATCCGGCCTGCCTGACGAGGTCGTGCAGCAGGTGCTCGCGGGGGTGAACGAGGCCGGGAAGTTCGCCGATCTGGTGGCCGGCTATATCGACATTACTCCACCCCAGCGGCAGGTCCTGCTCGAGACTCTGGGTGTTGAGGATCGGCTCCGGCGAGTGCTGGTGCATGTGCAGCGCCAGATCGGCGTCGTTGACGCGCAGGAAGACATCAAGTCGCAGGTCCAGGAAGAGCTGGGCGAGCGGCAGCGTGAGATGTTCCTTCGCGAGCAAATGAAGACGATTCAGCGTGAGCTGGGCGAAGGCGACGAGCGCGACGACCTCCAGGAGCTGAAGGAGACCCTTGCCGCTCTCGACCTGACACCCGAGGCCCGGAAGGAGGTCGACCGCGAATTCGGCCGTCTTAACCGGATCGGCCGTGAATCGATGGAATCGCAGGTGATCCGCACATTCCTGGAGAACGTCGCCGAGCTCCCCTGGAACGAGCGGAGCAAGGAACATCTGGAGCTTCCCCAGGCCCAGACGATTCTCGATGAGGATCACTACGCTCTGGGAGACGTCAAGGACCGGGTGCTGGAATTCCTGGCCGTGCGTCAGCTGCGCCTGCAGATGGAACGGTCCAGGGATACCGATGGTGGCACCGAGGATAATGGTCATGGCGACGAATCAAAGGCGGGCCACAAGGCGGAAGAAGTGGCCGCCGGCGAGTCCACCGACGTCCCTCAAGCCACGGCCACCATCCCGGCGCCCAACGCGCCACCTCTGGGCAACGACGACGATCGTACCGCCAAGGGCCCGATCCTGCTCTTCGTCGGTCCTCCCGGCGTGGGTAAGACATCCGTGGCTAAGTCCATCGCCCGGGCAATGGGGCGTAAGTACGTCCGCATCTCGCTGGGTGGGGCACGCGACGAGGCCGATATTCGTGGCCACCGCCGTACGTATGTCGGGGCCATGCCTGGCCGCATCATCCAGGGCATGAAGCAGGCAGGAACCAAGAACCCCGTCTTTCTCCTCGATGAGGTGGACAAGCTCGGCGTCTCCTTCCAGGGCGACCCCGCCAGCGCGCTACTTGAGGTCCTCGACCCGGCACAGAACGACAGCTTCGTGGATCACTACCTCGGCGTACCGTTCGACCTGAGCGAGGTGCTGTTCATCGCCACTGCCAATTTCATCCAGAACATTCCAGGCCCGTTGCTGGACCGGATGGAAGTGGTCGAGTTTGCCGGCTACACCGAGCGGGAGAAGCAGGAGATTGCCCGGAAATATCTCATCCCCCGGCAGTTCATCGAAAACGGGGTGAACACGGAGCAACTCATGATCACCGACGATGCGCTGTCGGAGGTCATCACCAGTTACACCCGTGAGTCAGGCGTGCGCCAGCTGGAGCGGGAGATCGGCCGGCTAGCCCGGAAGGTGGCCCGGAAGATCGCATCCAACGAGGCTCAGAGCATCTCGATCGACCGTGAGATGGTGGACGACCTGTTGGGACGGCCGAAAGTGCACCCCGAGAAGATGGCTCGGGAGGACGAGGCCGGCGTTGCCACCGG
>JBDTUV010000029.1:0-12733 GCA_040007575.1 Gemmatimonadales bacterium | reverse complement strand
CCGCCGCCATACAGCAGCAGAGCTATCAGCCGATAGGTGCCCCGCAGCAAACCCACAACCCGCGCCACCTCCTCCACCGTCAGCACCACCGGCAACGTGGTCGGCACCCGCCCCCTCGGCAGGCGTCCCAAGTCCTCGAGCGGTTTCCCCACGACACTGCGGTACAGGAAGAGGAGCGCACTCAGCGCCTGCTGCTGAGTGGAGGCCGAGAGCTTCCGCTCCTCGACCAGGTGGCTGAGGAACCGACGCACGTCGCTAGGGCCCAGCTCGCTGGGATGGCGGACGCCGCAGAAGCGGACGAATCGCTTGACCCAGTAGACGTAGGCCTCTTCGGTGCGCCGGCTCAGGTGCTGGAGTCGCAGGTTGGACTGCAGTGATTGCAGGAGGGGCGACTTGTACTGCATTTCGGACCTGACCGGAAATGACGGGACAATATCTCCCGCCGAGGAGCAGCCTCATCACCTCTCCCCCTCCACCGGGATCCGAATCACGCGGCCAAGTCCCACTCCGACGGCCTACTCCCGAAGCCCGTACCCAGATGCCTGCCTTGCGGTGGGTCTGGTGGGGCGATCGCCAACGAGGCGGGGGTCGATCCCAAGGAGATCGGCGCGATCGAGATTACCGATCTTGACGCCGCTCACTTTCCTATCTTGCTGAGGAGCCCGATAAAGACGGCGCACGCCGCCAGATTGAGCAGGAACGTGGCGAGAGCACCAATCGCCAACGCCTTGAGCGTCCGCCGCCACCCCGCAAAGAAGAAGCCGACACCCAGCGGCAAGACATACCAGAGCTGAACGACCCCTATGAACAGGGGCTCCGCCCGCCCCTTCAATGAAGTCACGCCCTGCAAAGGCCCTAGAATGAGGAGGGCATGCAGCACCAACAGCGCTCCCAGTCCCACAAGAATGGGATGGCGCTCGGCCCACGGTGCGGCTGGCGGCTCTGTCGTCAGATCCATAGGAAATATTGTCGGCGCCTCCGTCCCGATACATGACCGGGTCGTCGATTGACATGACCTCGTTCCCAAGCTAACTTGCTGATCAACAAGCAAGCTGCAAACCTTTGCGTGAGTGCGTTTTGGCAACCAATCCCGAGCGAACTCGAAACCCGGACCGGAGCCGAGCGGCCATTCTCGATGCCGCGGCGCACCTCTTTGCCGACCAAGGGTACGAGGCTACCAGTCTGAACCAGGTGGGCACCGCGGCCGGCGTCTCCCGCGGCACCCCGGGCTATTTCTTTGGATCCAAGCTGGAGCTCTATCAGGCGGTGCTCGACCGCTCGTTCGCCGAGGTCCGGGAAGCAGTGCGTGAGGGCCGAGCTCGGGCGCTCGCCAGCAATGAGAGCCCCGAGACCATTCTGGCCGGAGCCGTCTCCGATTACTTCGACTTCCTCGCCGCTCGGCCCAACTTCGTCCGCCTGATCGAGCGCGAGGCCCTGAGCGGCAGCCGGCTTCCTGAGGGAGCAAGCCTCTCCGCCGGACAAGAGGCGTTGGCCGCCATCAGCGCCGAGCTGGGGCTGGATGACGCGCCGTCGGGAGAGGCGGCGCAGCTCTTGCTCAGCATCATCTCGCTCTGCTGGTTCCCGCTGATTCATGCTCGCACCGTGGCACCCGCAGTGGGTGTAGGACTCGAAAACAGGACCCAGATGGAGCAGCGCAAGCAGCATGTCGTCGCCCTGGTGTTGCACGGCCTCCGCGGCAGTGCCGCTCTCACCACAACCTCAACCGGGCCCTCGAGCCATGACTGACGTACTCGCGCATCCACCACAGTTGGCCCAATCGCCTCTCGCCACCGAGCAGGAGGCCAGGGAGGTCGCCGAGGCCGCCCGCGAGAAGGAATGGCAGTCGCCCAGCTTCGTGCGCGAGCTGTTCGAGGGGTCGTTCCGTCTCGACCTGGTGCATCCCTTCCCCCAGCCCGATCCCGCTGACCTGGAGCGCGCCCGGCCGTTCATGGCCCGGCTCGAGCGCTTCATGCAGGAGCGGGTGGACAGCGACAAGATCGATCGCGACGGAAAGATCCCGCCCGAGATCGTCAGAGGCCTGGGTGAGATCGGTGCCTTCGGCATCAAGATCCCGACCGAGTACGGCGGCCTGGGCCTGAGCCAGTACAGCTATACCCACGCCATCGGGCTCGTCACCAGCCAGGACGGCAACCTCACCGCACTCCTCTCGGCGGCGCAGTCGATCGGGGTCCCTACCCCGCTCAAGCTCTTCGGCACGCCGGCCCAGAAGAAGAAGTATCTGCCCCGCCTGGCGGCGGGTGCGGTCTCGGCCTTCGCACTCACCGAAAACCAGGTCGGCTCCGATCCGGCGGCGCTGAGCACCACCGCCGCCCTCTCGGCCGACGGCAAAAGCTACATCCTGAACGGTGAGAAGCTTTGGTGCACCAACGGCACCATCGCGGAGCTGATGGTGGTCATGGCGCGCACTGGACCGAAGAAGATCACGGCATTCATCGTCGAGGCAAACTGGCCCGGCGTCGAGGTGGTGCAGCGGCTCCACTTCATGGGGCTGAAGGCGCTGGAGAACGGCATCATCCGGTTCACCAACGTCAAGGTGCCGGTGGAGAACGTGATCTGGGACGAAGGCAAGGGATTGAAGCTGGCCCTCATCACTCTCAACACCGGGCGGCTCACCCTCCCCGCCTCGGCGGTGGCCGGCGCCAAGCGCTGCCTGGAGATCGTGCGCCTGTGGGCGGCAAAGCGGGTGCAGTGGGGCCAGGCGATTGGGAAACACGACGCCATCGCCCAGAAGATCGGCCGGATGGCCTCCGAGATCTTCGCCATGGAGGCGGTGTCCGACCTCGCCTCCCTCATGGCCGACCGGGGCGACGCGGACATCCGGCTCGAGGCCGCCATGGCCAAGATGTGGAACACCGAGACCGGCTGGCGCATCGTGGACGACACCCTCCAGATCAAGGGCGGACGCGGGTATGAAACCGCGGACAGTCTCAGGAGCCGGGGCGAGCGTCCCGATCCGATCGAGCGCATGATGCGCGACTTCCGTATCAACCTGATCTTCGAGGGATCCAGCGAGATCATGCGGCTGTTCATCGCGCGCGAGGCCGTGGATACCCATCTCAAGCTCGCGGGCGACCTGATCGACCCGAAGGCACCGATGGCCAAGAAGATCCAGGCGCTGCTCCGCTCCGGGGCGTACTACGCCTTCTGGTATCCCAAGCTCTGGCTGGGCTGGGGCCGGTTCCCCCGCTACGGAGAGTTCGGACCACTGGCTACCCACATGTGCTTCGTGAACCGCTCCTGCCGGCGCCTAGCTCGCACGCTGTTCCACAGCATGGTTCGGTTCGGACCCAAGCTGGAGAAGCGTCAGGCTGTACTGGGCCGTCTGGTTGAGATCGGTGCCGAGCTCCTCGCCATCACGGCGACGTGTTCCCGGGCCTACGCTATGTACAAGAAGGACCCGTCCAACCGCGGCCCGGTGGAGCTCGCAGGTCTGTTCAGCCGCCACGCCCGGCGCCGGGTTGAGGATCGCTTTGCCGCGGTGTTCGACAACGACGATGTGGCGACGTACGCGGTCGCCCAGCAGGTGATCAAGAACGAGCACACCTGGCTGGAGACGGGGATGGTGAGGGATAAGTAAGGGGGGAAGAAACAGCGTGAGCGGGGAGGAAACAGCGTGAGCGGGAGTGAACTGCCCTACCGCCGCTCCGCCGTACCGCCATTAGATTCCACTCGACTACCTAACCGGAACCCCGCATGCCCATCGCAGAAGGCAGGACCATCCCCTTCACCGGCCCCGAGGCGATCGATGCCGCGGTGCTCGAGACCTTCGAGTACGCCGGGCCGGAGCAGGACATCGTCACCGAGACCCGGGAGTTCAGCGCGGTCTGCCCTTACAGCGGGCTGCCGGACTTTGCCACGCTGACCATCCGCTACACCCCATCGGACCGGTGCGTAGAGCTCAAGAGTCTCAAGTACTACGTGACGAGCTATCGCAACGTGGGGATCTTTCAGGAACACGCCACCGCGAGAATCGCCGAGGACCTGTTCAAGCTGCTGGAGCCGCAGATGCTCGAGGTCAGCACGCTGTACAATGTGCGGGGCGGGTTCGAGACCAGATGTACTGTGAGATTACCTAACGTGTAGTCATTGCGAAGGCGCCTCAGCGCCGAAGCAATCCCGCCGTGCCCGCGACCGCCTTCGATCAGCATGCAGTCCCACATCCTCCTTGCACATTGCCCGACTGGGCCCGGGTGTTTTCCCCATCCCGATAGCTCGTTGGAGAGATGCAGTTTCTGTCTCTAGGCTCCAGGTGATTGGGAATTAATGAATTGACTGCAAGAATGGCGACGGCAATGCCGCCCGGACTCCAATTTCACGATCCTTGCTCGGTTCTCTCTCCCCGCCAGCCAGCTGAACCCAGAATTCTTGCGGAGGTCTGAGGAATATGAGCAACCCATTTTCCGGGATTCCGGATCCAGAGATGCCCCGTCCGACCAGAAGGCGCTTCCAGCCGGGACTGGTGCAGGAAGCGCTTCGGGCAATGCAGGAGGCGCTTCGGCCCGCCCTGCCCGCAGCGCAGCGAGCACTTCGGCAAACGCAGCGGGTAGCGAAGGAAGCGCTTTGGCGAGCGCAGCTGGTATCGAAGAAAGCGCTTTGGCGAGCGCAACTGGTATCGAAGGAACCGCTTCGGCGAGCGCAGCGATACGGCGAGGACCTGTGGCTCCGAGGGAAGCGCAACCCGCGCACCGCCGGCATCATCGGTGGGGCCGTCGCTCTGACGCTGGTCGGCGCGATCGCGCTCAGCGCCTCCGGGGCTGGACGATCGCTGTGCCCCCCCAAGGCGTCGAAGTTCCACCTGCTCATGGACCCCGTACCCCATCTTGCCGCGGGATCGGCAGTGGAGATCCACTACGATGTGTGTGGGTTGTCTTCGGGGTCGGCCTACCGCGGCCGAGTGCAGCTCACCCAGCAGCGGCCGTCCGGGAATAAGAAATCAGCCAAGCCCAAGCCACTGGTGATCAGCTTCAGGGATCAGGTGGATGGCGTGGCGACCCGCCGGCACCAGCAGCTGGATCTCGCCTCGGCGAAGCCGGGCGCGTACACCCTCGAGCTTACCGTCGCGGATAAGCAGGGGCGGGAGCGCAAGCGAGTGCAGAAGGTCTTGATCAAGGCTCGGTGAGCGAGAAGGCGGGACGGCGGGACAGCGGGACAGCGGGACAGCGGGACAGCGGGACAGCGGGACAGCGGGACAGCGCAAGCACTAACCGACCTCATTCCGAGTGCAACGAGGGACCTACTCCGCGGCAATTAGAAGCCGAGGTAGGTCCCTCGTTTTGCTTGTGCTCTCTCGGGAGGAGGAGTTCAAACCACCCGTCCGCCTGTCCGCCGGGGTTTCGTGGTCACTGCTTCCCCTCTATGTTGCGGGCTGGAGCCGAAGCTCAGGACTTCCATTCTCGTCGAGGAACAGCGCTTGCCCAAGGACAGCATTACCGTCACCGACAATCGGACCGGGAAATCGTACGAGCTGCCGATCGTCGAAGGCACGATCCGGGCGACCGACCTGCGGCAGATCAAGGTTGCCGATGATGACTTCGGCATGATGACCTACGACCCGGCGTTCATGAACACCGCCGCGTGCCGCAGCGCCATCACCTTCATCGACGGCGACAAGGGCATCTTGCGCTATCGCGGCTATCCGATCGAGCAGCTGGCCGAAAAGGCCTCGTTTCTCGAGGTGGCCTACCTCCTCTGCGAGGGCGAGTTGCCGAACAAGCAGCAGCTGACCAAGTGGGAGGAGGAGATCAAGTTCCACACCTACGTTCATACCAATATTACCAAGTTCCTGGAGGGCTTCCGCTACGACGCCCACCCGATGGGAATGCTGCTGGGGGCGGTGGGAGCGCTGTCCACCTTTTATCCTGACGCGAAGAACATCCACGACCCGGCCAATCGCTACCTCCAGCGGGTTCGCTTGCTGGCCAAGCTGCCCACCATCGCGGCGTTCGCGTTTCGGCACTCCCGTGGCTTGCCCTACGAGTTCCCCCGGAACGATCTGGACTACATCGGCAACTTCGTCAACATGACGTTCAGCATCGGAGGGAGGCATCAGCCGAACAAGGTGCTGCAGCGCGCACTCGAGATCCTCCTCATCCTGCACGCGGACCACGAACAGAACTGCTCCACCAGCGCGGTGAGAGCGGTCGGGTCGTCCCACGTGGACCCGTTCTCGGCGGTCAGCGCTGGCATCGCGGCACTCTACGGCCCCCTTCACGGCGGAGCCAATGAAGCCGTGCTCCAGATGCTGGACGAAATCGCCGACAAGAAGAACATCCCGTCGTTCATCGAGAAGGTAAAGGGAGGATCGGACCGCCTGATGGGCTTCGGCCATCGGGTCTATAAGTCGTACGATCCCCGCGCCACGTTGATCAAGAAGGTGGCGTACGATGTCTTCGAGCAGACCGGACTCAACCCAAAGCTGGAGATCGCGATCGAGCTGGAGCGGATCGCGCTGGAGGACGAGTACTTCATCAAGCGGAAGCTCTACCCCAACGTGGACTTCTATTCAGGGCTGATCTACCAGGCCATGGGCTACCCGACAGACTACTTCACGGTCCTGTTTGCCATCGGCCGGACACCAGGGTGGCTGGCACAGTGGGAGGAGATGCTGCTCGACAAGGATCAGAAGATCGCTCGGCCACGGCAGGTATACATCGGGTCCGAGGAGCGGGATTTCGTTCCCCTGGAGAAGCGGGGAGATCGCAGGAAAGTCGAGCGGGAGAGGGTCAGCAAGAGATAGAGCGTGAGCGGGGAAGAAAAAGCGTGAGCTGGAGTTATCACCCTGAGGAAGCGTAGCGACCGAGGGGGCCGAAACGTCGCTTCAGCCATGGTGACAACCTTTCTCAGCCGCTTACCGCTCACGCTGTTGCTGTTCCCGCACGCTTTTCTTTACCCGCTCACTCTTCTTCTTTCCCGCTCACCGCTCACGCTTTTGCAGTTCCCGCTGACGCTTTTTCTTCGACCGGCACATCCCCTTCCAGGTACGTGTACCCCTCGAGACCACCGACGTAATCGGCAATAAAGCTGTTGGCCTCCTGGCGAGTGAGCTCCTTTGCATTGCTGACCTTCCGGCGGAACGCGGCCAGGAGGTCGCTGGCGTGGAACTGGACGTAGTTGAGCACCTCGGTCACCGTGTCGCCGTGGACGAGATCGGTGATCTCATAGCCTTGCTCGGTCAGCCGCACGTGCACCGCGTTGGTGTCGCCAAACAGGTTGTGCAGGTCGCCCAGGATCTCCTGGTAGGCGCCGGTGAGGAAGATGCCGAGGATATACGGCTCGTCTTCGATCAGAGGATGCAGCTCGAGTGAGGGCTTACCCTTCCGGCCTCCGGTAAAACGGTCGATCACCCCGTCCGAGTCGCAGGTGACGTCCTGGAGCGTGCCCCGCCGGGTAGGCGCCTCGTTCAGGCGATGGATTGGCATGATGGGGAACAGCTGATCGATCGCCCAATGGTCCGGGAGCGACTGGAAGACCGAAAAGTTGCAGAAGTAGCGGTCTACCAGCTGCGCCTCGATATGGCTGACGATCTCGGGGAACGACGCCTTGTCTTCCTTGATGGCCTGCGAGAGCGCGTTCAGCGTCACCAGGTAGAGCTGATCCGCATCGGCCTTGTCGCGAAGCGAGAAGACGCCACTGGCGAAATACTCCTGGGCCCGTTCCTTGGCAAAGACCACGTCGTGGAACACCTCTTCGATCCGATCATGGGTGAGCCCTTCCAGGTTCTCAGTCATCTCGACCAGCAGCTGGTGAGGCTCTTCCCGTAGTTTGGGCGGCACCGGCTCGACCTGGGACTCCACATCGATCACGTTGATGAGCAGGAGGGCGTGATGCGCCGTCAGGGCCCGTCCCGACTCCGAGATGATATGCGGCATCGGCAGGCCCTCGTTCCGGCACACGGAACCCAGGGTATACACGATGTCGCTGGCGTACTCGCGCATCGAGTAGTTGACGCTGGCAGGCCGGGTCGAGCGGGACCCTTCGTAGTCCACCCCCAGTCCCCCTCCTACATCCACGTGGCTGAGATCGAAGCCCATGTTCCGCAGCTCGACGTAGTAGCGTCCGATCTCTTCCAGCGCAGCCTTCACGTGACGGATATCGGTGATCTGGCTGCCCAGATGGAAGTGGACCAGCTTGAGGATGTCCTTCCGATCGAGGCGCTCCAGCCGGTCGAGCAATTTCATCAGCTCGACGGCGCCGAGACCGAACTTCGATCGCTCCCCGCCGCTCTTGGCCCAGCGTCCCGAGCCTTCGGTGGCGAGCTTGATCCGCACGCCTGCGGTCGGGCTGACACCCATTTCATCGGCCACCTTGAGCAGCACCTCCAGCTCGGTGAGCTGCTCCAGCACGATCATCACCTTATGCCCGAGCTTCTGGCCCATGAGGGCCAGGCGCATGAACTCTTCGTCCTTGTAGCCGTTGCAGACGATCAGATGATTGCTGGCCTCGCTCAGGCCGAGCACGGCCTGGAGCTCGGGCTTGCTCCCGACCTCGAGCCCCACGCCGTGGGGAGCTCCGAACTCGACGATCTCCTGGATGACGTGGCGCTGTTGGTTCACCTTGACCGGATACACCGTGGTGTAGCTGCCCTGGTAGCCAAACTCCTTGATGGCGTTGCCGAACTCGGTGGCCAGCGCCTGAATCCTGGACTGTAGAATGTCCGAGAAACGAAGCAGGAGCGGGAGCCCGACACCCTGGGCGTTCAGGTCCATGGCCAGCCGGTAGAGATCGAGCCCGCGCTTACGGTTGGCGTCGGGGTGCACCATCACGTGCCCCTCGGCATTGGCGCGAAAATAGCCCAGGCCCCAGCCGTTCATGTTGTACAGCTTTTCCGCGTCTTTGGTGGTCCAGGCCGGCGGGGCGACGATAGTGGTGATGGAGCGGCTCCACGAGGTTCGAGAAGAAAGGCATTGTAATGTGGTAGGGGGGCCCACCGGGAGTGGCACCTGCGCTACAGCGCTCCTGGCCGGGGGCCTCGGGTTCCCGCCAGGTCCTGTCCTAACTCATTGTGTGCTGGTTGCTTCACATTTTTTGCACTCCCACGCCCGTCGCCCGTCCCGTATCCCCCAATGGGCACAAAGATCGCATTTCCGCTCGACGATCGCACTGCTCGACCGCACTTCGCAGAAAGAGGTAGCATGAGTGGACCCAGTCTGATAGCTAGCCGCCGGTTTCCTGTATCCACCAAGTTGCGTCTCCAGCTGGTTTTTGCCCGGGCTTCAGAAGCACTTGCCGAGACATATCAAGCTCAGGCAGCGGAGTTCGTGAGGCGGCTCAAGACCCGGCTGTCGGTCGACGAGGCGCTCCAGCGGTATTTCCATGAGGTCGGTGTGCCGGCCGCGCTCGAGGGGACGGTGCGAGCCCGCGCCCTAATCTCTCTTTGCGGCTTGATCGAAAGCGCTCCCAGGCTCGAGAGCCGTGCCGTGGGGTGGACCGTTCTGCGACCGGATCAACTGCTGGATGCGCTCCGGCGGCGGGTGCAGCACATCGAAGAGACCAATCTCGAGTGCCGTCTTGCGGCCTCAATGTCGGACGAGGCTGTGGCAGTCACCCACGTTCGCATGGCGCTGGAGACGGTCCAGGTGCTGGCCGAGGAGGTCACACCGGACGAGGCCATCATGCACTATGTCCGCAGCTTCAACCTCACCTCCATCGATGCCCAGGTGATCTTCCGGAGCGCCCTGGCACAATGGGCCGAGCTTCATCCACTGCCTGGCGAGGCCCACCCGACCGCACGGCTCGCCAATCCAACGCCGAGCCTTGGCCGGCCATCGCTCGCGCTGCGTCCTCGCACCGAGTTTGGGCTTCGCGTGATCGTCTAGCCGCAGCCGCCGCCTCCCGCCTTTCCGCCCCGGCTATATTTTACGGCGGAGAGGGCTCCGGACGAGTGAGAGGCGGTAGCGCGATGAAATGGGTTTACACGATCGGACGGGTGGCGGGCACCGAGATCAAGGTGCACCTCACGTTCGTGTTGTTCCTCGGCTGGTGGACGCTGTCGGGGTACCAGGAGGGTGGGCCAGGCGGGGCGCTCACGGCCGCCCTCCTGCTGCTCGCCCTCTTTGCGTGCATTCTCCTTCATGAATTCGGGCACATCCTCATGGCGCGCCGCTTCGGCGTGCGCACGCCCGATGTCATCCTGCTCCCCATCGGCGGTGTCGCCCGCCTCGAGCGCATCCCGGACGAGCCCAGGCAGGAGCTGCTGATCGCGCTGGCCGGCCCTGCCGTAACGGCGGCGCTTGCGCTGATCTTCTATGTCCTGCTCCGGCTTACCGGCGGGAACGCAGAGGTAGATCAGCTGAACCCCTTGGCTCCTTTCCTGAATCAGCTGCTGGTGACAAACATCTGGCTGCTGCTGTTCAACATGATTCCCGCGTTCCCAATGGACGGGGGCCGCGTGCTGCGTGCCTTGCTCGCGAGCCGTTTGGGGCTGGTGCGGGGAACCAGGGTTGCCGCCACTCTGGGACAAGGACTTGCGATGGTGGGTGGACTCTACGGCATCACGACCCAGCATCCGTTCCTGGTGCTGATCGCCTTCTTCGTGTTTCTCGGCGCCAGTGCGGAAGCGGAGGCAGTCGAGACCCGGGCCGCCGGCGATGGACTGCAGGTGTCCCAGATGATGGTCACCAACTTCCGCACGATACCGGTGCACGCGACGCTGGCTGATGCGGTCGACCTGCTGCTTAGTGGAGAACAGCGCGAGTTTCCAGTGGTAGACAACGGAGGCCGGATCGAAGGGATTCTCACCCGCGATAACCTGATTCGCGGGCTCTCCAAGCTCGGTCCAGGAGCGCGGGTGTTAGAGGCGATGACGCCCGGCGTGCCGGTTGTCCAACCGACTCTGGCCTTCCGGGAGGCACTCGAGCGGCTGCGGGCCAGCCGGCTCCCGGCCCTGCCGGTCGTGGATCCGACCGGTGCCCTCGTGGGCCTGCTCACTTCGGACAACATCGCCGACCTGCTCATGGTGCAGCGTGCCGGGCCTGATGGGCGCGCGGCCGCCCGCGCCAGGAGCTAGCGCGAGCGAGCGTTGTTGGAGCGATCGATGTCGGGCAGCACCCCACGGGGATCCACCACCACGCGTCTAACCGGCTTGCCACCCCGTACCCGGTAGGCAAAGCCGGGCCCCTGATTCCACAACTCGACCGGCAGCCGAATCCGCTCGGTTGAGCCATCCGCGTAGCTGACATCCATCTCCAGCGGCAACGTCATCGTCCCCCGATTGGTCAGGAAGATCTTCTCACCGCCACCCGCGGTGCCCACAGAGTCCACCGCCTGATCCAGTCGCGCCGTGGTGAATACCCAGTCGCGCCAGAACCAATCGAGGTCCATGCCTGACGCGTCGCGCATCAATCGGAAGAAGTCGGCTGGGGTAGGATGCTTGTAGGCCCAGGTCTTCATGTACTCGCGGAAGGCGTGGTCGAACCGTTCCTTGCCGAGTACTTCGTAGCGCAGCGTTTGCATCATCAGCGCCGGCTTCTGATATCCGCTCCAGAAGAGGTCCTTGACCTCAACCGGACGGGCGATGAGCGGTTGCTCCTGGCCGGGAACGGCGTGGTCCTGATAGAGGTGAAGGGGATGCACCTCAATCGAGTCGCCGTACGGCGTCCCGCTGAAATATCGAGCCGCCCCCGCCAGGTCGATGAAGGTGTTGAACCCTTCGTCCATCCAGGGATAGAGCCGCTCGTTCGAGCCGACGATCATCGGCGTCCATTGGTGGCCGAGCTCATGCGCCAGCACCCACTGGCGCTCCTCACGGCTGGGGGCGCGGGGGTCGAAGGTGAGCATGGGGTACTCCATGCCTTCGATCGGGCCCTCGACACTGGTCACTTGAGGGTACGGGTAGGGGTACCACTGCTCACTGAAGTACTGGAGCGCCTCCCGCACCATCCGGTTGGCCTCTTCCCACTCCGGGGCAGACGGGCGGTACAGGGTGTAGACCAGGATTCCCCGGTACCCGCTCGCATCCCACCGAAGATCGGGACCCGCCGCAAAGGCGAAGTCCCGCACGCTGTCGGCAGTGAACCGCCAGGTGAGCTGCCCGGTCGATGCAGGCCGGGTACGGTCGGCGTGCCCCGCTTCCGCGGCCGTGATCACAGCCAGTGGCTCCGCCGACCCGGCGGCACGCGCCAGCCGGGCCCGCTGAGTCGGGGTGAGCACCAGCTCTGGGTTCCGCAGGGTCCCTGTAGCCCCGACTATGTAGCCCGCCGGTAGGGTCAGACTCACGTCGAAGCTGCCGTACTCGGAATAGAACTCGCCCGCCCCGATGTAGGGCTCGTGATTCCAGCCTCGGACGTCGTCGTATACCGCCAGCCGAGGGTACCACTGTGCGATCTGGTAGAGCGAGCCGTCACGTCCCATGCGGCCGGCCCCGTAATCCGGCACGGTAAAGTGCCAGCCAACGTCGATGTCGAGGGCGCCGCCGGATGGCAATGCCCGGGGCAGATCGACGCGCATCGTGGTCCCGTACACCGCGGGGTTCAGCGTCCGGCCGGCGATGCTCACCCGGTCCAACGTCAGGCCGCCATCGAACCCCTTGCAGGAGAAGTCGAAGGTGGATCCGAGGAAGACGAGCGGCGGCTGATCCAGCTGTTCAGTGACGCCGGCACGACTGCAGATGTTCTGCTCCACGAACATCCAGAGATAGCGAAGAGCGTCCGGGGAATTGTTGGTATAGTGGATCGTTTCCCGTCCGCGAATCTGGCGGGTGGCAGTATCGAGGGTG
>JBDTUV010000028.1:0-12751 GCA_040007575.1 Gemmatimonadales bacterium | reverse complement strand
CGTCTCGGGCAGGCTGGTGAGGGCAAACCGCTCCTCCTGGCTGAAAAACTGGAGTGCGAGTGGCGTGCTGTACTTCAACATGGCCCTCGGGATGGCGATCGTTCCGGCCACGAGAGGGAACACCACCTGGTGAGCTACAAAGAGGTCGTAGGCGATGCCGCCGATGTTGCGGGAAAAGGCAATGCCGGAGGGTGAAGGCTGCGGATAGCTCCACACCCCGTCGATCACAGGTGGTTGAAGCGTCGGCGGGCGCCGGAGCTGCATGCGGAGGTCACGGGGAAACCAGGCAGCGGTAACGACGTCGACCTGCTCGCCGACTCTGACTGTATCAGCCGATACTACCAGCGCCACCGCGGCCTTGCCCCGCGGCGGCAGTGGGGTGCGCTCCAGCAGACTCCGAAGTCTCGGATTGAGCGTAGTCGCGGCTACGGCAGCGCTGGCCCCGACATCCACCACTAGGGCCGCCGCCTCGACCGCCTCGCTCCCTTGCACTGCGCGCGCTGGGCCGACCTGCCAACGCCCAGGACGAAGCGCCCGAAGGCGGATCTCCAACACCGTGGTTCGGGTCGGACCGCCGGAAAGTGAAACCTCGGTGCGCTCGCTCCGCGAGACGAGCTCGAACCCATTGACCGGCGCGATGGTCAGGCTCAACGGCTCGGACGAGTGGCTCACCGCCCGGGCGGTGTAAACCAGCTCGTCTCCCACCGAGAGTCGATCCTGGTCGACCGACACATGGAGCTCGGGTGGCCCCGACTGCAGCAGGGCGAGGAGAAGGAGGGCGATCACCAGTCCTTCACTCCATCAGCGGAGCTGCCCTTGAGGCGGCGCTGCTGCTCCGCCCGCGTCTCCCGCTCGCGACGCTCCATTGAGTTGAGGATCTGCTCCGCCTGGGTTCGACTGAGCCCCTGATCCTGGTTCTCGGGCCGGCTGGGCTGGGGTGTTTGCGAGCCACCTCCGCCACCTGCAGGCGGCTTCCCCCCTCCCCCACCTCCGCCTCCGGCGGGCGGAGGCCGCCGACGCTCGGCCAGCTCGAGATTCCATTTGGCGCGAGCGGACGAGGGTTGCAGCAGCAAAGCCTCGCGGAGGCGGTCGGCCGCCTGATCGAGAAGCTCATCCCGCTTGGTCGTGTCGGCCGCCGACGCGAGCAAGCCGGCCACGCCGAGATTGTACAAAGCGCGGTACCTCAGATCAGGGTCGAGCGACTTGGCGGCTTCGGTCAGGGCACCGCGGGCAACCTCGAACCGCCGCGCATCCAACGCGGCAGTGCCAGCGTTGTAGAACGCGGTGTCGCGTGCGCTCCCCTGCGCGTCCTTGAGAAATGCCGCAGCCGCTCGGGCGGGATCACCTCCCGCCATGGCACGGCTGCCGGCCGTCGGCCGCTGCGCGCCGGCCGACGTCGACAGCAACAGCAGACCCGCTAGGCTTATCAATGCCGGGCCGGGTCGGAGGATGGTGTAGCCCAGCAGCAAGAGCCCAGCTGCCAATACCGGGATCCAGGCGCGGGGCATCAGGTCGCTGGTCCTGGTGTCCGAGGTGGGGCTTCGCTTCATGGCAGCCACTACGTCCCGGACCGCGCCGGCCTGGTCCGCAAGCTCATTGGGGACCAGCGTGCCCTCGGCCGCGTCCACTAGTGCGCGGAGCATATCGTCCCGCCGTTGAGTCCGAATGACGTTTCCCGCTTCGTCCTGCTTGTACTCCAACAAGGTGCCGGACGAATCCCGGAGTGGTATCCGCGTGGGCAGCGCGCGTCCCTCTGCCACCACGATCAGGTGCACCCCGGCGTCCTTGAGCGCCTCGGCCGCCGCCACCGCTTCCGGAAGCGTGTCGTGCCCTTCGGCATCGGTAAAGAGGACCAGCACTCGGTCAGCCGCGTCGGGGGCGGCGCCGAGAAGCTGGGCACCCTGGGTGAGCACCGCGGTGAGGTTGGTGCCGCCTTCGCTGGCCAGATCGGGATCCAGCGCATCGAGATACATCCGGATGGCGCCACCATCGACGGTGAGCGGAGCCAGGATGTAGCTCCTGCCGGCAAAGGCGATCATTCCGAGTCGATCGCCTTCGAGGTCCTGAATCAGCCGGCGCGCCTCGCGCGAGGCTCGCTGTAGGCGGCTCGGGGACACGTCCTCCGCCAGCATCGATCTGCTGATATCCATGGCAAAGACCAGACTCAGCGCTCGGGTCTCGGTTTTGACCTCCGTGCGGCCGGACCGGGGCCCCGCCAGGCCTATGGCCGCGAGGAGTGCCGCGATGCCGACCACCGCCGGAGCCCACCCCCCGCGTGCGCGCGCAATCCGACCCAGCGATGCAGACCACCTGCGCGCCAACTGAATGCGGCGGCGTCGGGCGAGCCAGGCCGCGCACCCGAACGCCACCGCGAGCACAGGGGCGAGAAAGAGAACCAGCGGCGCATCGAATGTCATGGAACCCGCACCACGAGCGTCGTTGCGATGAGGAGCTCGAGGGCGAGCGCGCCGAGTCCCAGCAGAATCAGTGGCCGGGTGGTCTCGTCGTAACGGGTGTAGCGGGTCACCTGAATTGGTGTTTTCTCCAGCGTATCGATCTGGCGGAAGATCCGGCTCAGGGCCTCGCTGTCCTTGGCCCTGAAGTAGCGTCCTCCGGTCTTCTGTGCGATCTCCTGAAGCAGTGGCTCATCGATCCGCACCGGGAGCATCTCATAGCGAAAGCCGCCCAGGCCGCGCCCGGTTGGAATCGGTGCCTCACCGATAGTTCCAACGCCGATGGTGTACACTTTGATGCCGAACGCAGCCGCCGTCGCCGCCGCGGTCCGAGGATCAATCAGCCCCTTGTTGTTCTCGCCGTCGGTCAGCAGCAGGATCACCTTGGACTTGTCGGGCACCCGGCGCAGTCGGTTCACGGCGGTGGCCAGGCCACTCCCGATGGCGGTGCCGTCTTCCAGGCTGCCGATCTTCAGGTCCATGACAGCCTGCTCGATGACGGCGTAGTCCAGCGTCACCGGCACCTGGGTGAGCGCCTCGCCGGCGAACGCCACGAGTCCGATTCGGTCCGCGGTCCGCCCGCGGATGAAGCCCACCGCCTGCCGCTTGGCCACCTCCAGACGATTGGAGGGCGCGAAGTCCTCCGCGAGCATGCTGCTGGAGATGTCGATGGTGATGACGATCGCGATTCCCTCCTGCTTCACCTCCACGGTATCGCCGCCCATCCGTGGGCCAGCGGCGGCACAGAGCAGCGCGACCAACACCAGCGCGCGTAGCGCCGGTGGAAGCATCACCCACCAGGGCCGCCTGACCGCCTCTGCCGGTAAGGTGACGTCGCTGTAGCTAGCCGCCGGGCTCTCACCCCGACGGCGCCGCCACCACCAGACAGCGAGGGCAATCAGGAGCAATAACAGCAACCAGGGACGGGCGAAGCTCATGCGGCGTCGCGCAGCAGACGGTCACGCATCTCGATGGTCGATCGGGAGAGTTTCAACGCCTCGGAGGAGGGCACCAGGCCGAAGCGCACACCATCGAGCGCGCGAAGGAGCTCGCTCAGCTCCTGCAACGGCCACTTCGGCCGCGCAGCAGCGATCTCGGCCAGCACCCGTTCGGTGTCCAGCCCGGGATGCGCGGAAGCCACTCGCTGCTCCACCGCAGCGCGGAGTCGGGCGGCAGCGACGTTAGCTACCGCGCGGTATTCCCCCGCATCCGCCCAGCGCGCCATTGGAAGCTCGACGGCATCTTGTCGGACCGCGGGTGGTGCCGCGGCTGCCGGCTTGCCGCGCCGACGCCACCACAGGTGAACCGGCAGGAGGAGAACCAGGGAAGCGAGCCAGAGAACCGCCAATGGCGCCAAGCTCACCACTGTCCGGGAGACGAGCTCGGCCCGAGGCTGTGGTGTGAGGGCGGAGTCGGCGGGTACCGGAGGGAGAACGCTCCTCACCTCGACGCTCACGCGCTCGCCTGCCACCGAATCCACCGTTCCGCCCGGGCCGAGGAGTAGCGGGCCGGGGAGCTCGACGGTGTGGAGTCCCGGTCGCCAGAGCACGACAGGATACGAGATCCTGGCTGAGTCCCCAGCCGACACCACCCGGGCACGCCCGAGCAGTTCGACCGGGTCGGAGGGCTCCCACTCGGCGGCCCGGACCTGATACCCAGCCGGGACACGAACTGTCCGGCTCAGCCAAACGGTGTCACCGACGCTCGGCGCCGTCCCCTGGACCAGGAGGCTCGTCCCCAACGCTGCGAGCAGGCTGATCACGCGCGGTTTATCCGGCGAGCGCGGCGGGCGAAGGCCCGCCGTAGGGGAATAGCGTAAGCTCGGCCGGTCTCCAGCCGGACATGATCGGCCCCCGACGCGGCGAGAGCCCGGGCGCGATCCTCTCGGCGGCGCTCGGCGAGGTACGCGACTCGCGCTCGCACTTCCCTGCTCCCGGTGTCGACCAGCACGCGACGGTCGGACTCGGCATCCACGATCTCGATCCAACCGGACTCGGGCAGGTCATGCTCCCGCGGATCGTCCACCGTGATCGCCACGACCTCGTGCCGCGCACCCAGCCGGCGCAGCGGCCGCTCCCATCCTTCGGCAATGAAATCGGAGAGTACCACCACGATGCTGCGATGCCGCAGGACCCGACTGGCGTAGGAGAGACTGGCGCCCAGGTTGGTGCGCCGGCCCGCAGGTTGAAACGCCACCAGGTCGCGGATTACCCGAAGGGCATGCCGGCGTCCTTTCCGCGGCGGGGTCACCGGCTCACCGAACCGGGTCGATCCGGACTGATCCACCACGAGCATGACGGTGAGCTCCCGCTCCTCGGTGAAGGTTTTGACATACGGACTCGCGAGACGGGCGGAGACGTTCCAGTCGATGGAGCGAAAGTCGTCGCCATGCTCATAGGCGCGTACCTCGGCGAATTCCATTCCCTGCCCGCGAAATACGGACCGGTACTCACCCGCGAACAGCGAGCCGACGAGCCCGCGGGTTCGGAGCTCGATGGATTTGACCTGCTTGAGGATTTCGGGAGAGACGGCGGGCATGGATGGGGAGTCTACGGAACCCTCAATGCACCCAGCACTCGCGTCACCACATCATCGGTCGTCACGTCCTCGGCCTCGGCTTCGAACGTGAGCACGATCCGATGGCGGAGCACGTCGGGAGCCAGCGCCCGAACGTCTTCGGGAACCACGTAGGCGCGCTCGCGCAGAAAGGCGTGGGCCCGGGCAGCCTGGGCCAGGGCGATGGACGCGCGGGGCGACCCACCGAAGGCGACGAGGGGCTTGAGATCGCTGAGGCCTACGAGACCGGGATCGCGGGTGGCCCGGATCAAATCGACGATGTAGTCCACCACTTTCTGGTCCATGTAGAGTCCGGCGATGGCGTTTCGCGCGGCGAGAACGTCTTCGGGGTCGAGCAGGCGCTCGACGGCGATCTCCTGGCCGCCGCTCATTCGCAACAGAATCTCTTTCTCCTCGTCGCGTGTGGGATAGCCTACCCGCACCTTCAGCATGAACCGGTCGAGCTGGGCCTCGGGCAGAGGATAGGTGCCCTCGCTCTCGATCGGGTTCTGGGTAGCAAGTACGAGGAACGGCTCCTGCAGCGGGTAGGTAGTGCCCCCGATGGTCACCTGATGTTCCTGCATCGCCTCCAGCAACGCCGCCTGGACCTTGGCCGGTGCCCGGTTGATCTCGTCCGCCAGAATGATCTGAGCGAACAGCGGGCCCTTCTTGACGTGAAACTCCTGGCTCTTCTGGTTGAAGACCATCGTGCCGATTACGTCCGCCGGGAGAAGGTCGGGGGTGAACTGAATGCGGGAGAACGAGGCGTGGATGATCTCCGAGAGAGTTCGCACCGCCAGCGTCTTGGCCAGACCGGGCACCCCTTCGATCAGGATGTGGCCACCGGTCAGCAGCCCCACCAGCAGCCGCTCCACCATGGCATCCTGCCCCACGATGCGCTTAGAGACTTCCTTCAGTATCCGCTGAACCGGCAACAGCTCCGCCGGTTTCGGGCTCAGCTTGGTGGCACTCACTTCGTGCTCCTCGATGTGGGGCGGGACCGCTTTCCTGACGCCTTCTCACGGGGACCGGTTTCAGTGCCTTCCGGCGTCAGGTGGACCGCCTTATAGAGCGCGGCCTCCTCTTTCGGTGTGAGCGGCCGGTAGCGGCCCGGGGCGAGGTCACCGAGCCTGATGGGCCCGTACGAGAGACGAGCCAGCCGCTCGACCTTGAGACCCATGGCCTCACACCACCGGCGAACGATTCGATTACGTCCTTCCTCCAGCGTGAGGTCCAGGATACTTCGTCCCTCCTTGCCCGGCCTCACCCTGACATCGGTCGGCACCACCGCGCGACCGTCAATCACAACACGCTCGCGGGCCAGCGCCGCTATCTCGGCGGTCGGCCGGCCGTGCACCAGCGCAGTGTAGCGGCGAGGTATCCGGTAGCGCGGATGGGTGAGGCGGTGCACCGCTTCTCCATCGGTGGTCAGGATCAGCAGTCCGGTGGTCATGACATCGAGCCGGCCCACATAGGTGAGAGCGGCAGGGTTGGGAATGAAGTCGAGCACCGTGCGACGTCCCTCTTCGTCGTTGGCCGTGGTGACCACACCGAGCGGCTTGTGGAACGCGAGCCATCTGCGCTCCTGGGTTTTGACCGGTTTCCTGCCGACGGTGATCCGTTGACGGTCCGGGTCCACCTTCATGCCGAGAATTGCCGGTTTGCCGTCCACCTTCACCTGGCCGTCCTCGATCAGCTTCTCTGCGGCTCGCCGGGAGGCAACTCCCGCCCGGGCCAGTGCACGCTGGAGCCGCATCTCACTCATGATTCGGCCTCGACATACGCTGCCGCGTCATCGACACCTTCCGAGGTGGCACGATGCGGCCGCAGTGAGATGGTGAGCTCCTCGGCCTTGGGAAGCTCGGCGAGATCCCGCATACCCAGCAGCTCCAGGAATAGCGCCGTCGTCCCGTAAAGGAGCGGCCGACCGAGCGCCTCGCTGCGCCCGACGACTTCGATGAGGCCGCGCTCCTGGAGCGAGCGCAGTACGCCGCCGGCGGAGACCCCCCGAATCTCCTCGATCTCCATCCGCCCTACCGGCTGCCGGTACGCGATGACCGCGAGGGTCTCCAGCGTGGCGGCGGTGAGCTTCGGGGTGCGGACCGAGAACTGGGCCCGCTCGATGGCTGCGGCGAACACCGGCCGCGTCAGGATCTGATAGCCGCCGGCCAGCTCGACCAGCTCGACCCCGTGCTGGTTGAAGTCGTAGTGCTCGCGAAGCTGCTCAAGTGCCACCCGTACATCTGCGGCGCTGGCGTCCGAGTCGAGTGTTGCCAGCTCCTCGGCCGTCAGCGGGCGGCCGGCGGAGAATAAGGCCGCTTCAAGCAGCTGGGCGAGAGGACTCACGGGCGATCACCATCGGGCAGAAGGGAGTGGGCTGAAGGAGGCGGAGGCTTCCCCGTCTGGCAAGCTCCAGCAGAGCCAGCAGGGTGGAGAGCACGTCGACGATCGTGCTCCCGGAGCCGAGTGCGTCGAGCCAGCGGATCTGTTCTTGATCCAGGAGAAGGTCTTCGATTCGCCGGGTCGCGGATTCGACATCAAGCGGCCGGGCGACGACGCGATGCAGCACCGGGGACGGGATCCCGGCAATAACCCGGTCGATGGCGGCGAGCATGTCGAACAGGTTGAGCGTGAGCGGTGGGGGCGGGAGCGCCGGTGGAGGCGGCAGGTAGCCCCGGGCAAATTGCTCGGCCCGCCTCTCGGCAGCCCGACCCAGCCAGACCGCAACCTCCCTGATCTGCTGGTACTCCAGAAGCCGCCGTACCAGCTCCGCCCGCGGATCCTCCCAGCCGTCCTCCTCGGTCCCGCGGGGGAGCAGCATCTGCGCCTTGAGCCGCACCAGGCGGCTGGCCATGTCGAGGTAGTCCGCCGCCTGGTTGAGCCCAAGCTCATGGACTGCCTGAAGGAATTGATCGGCGATCCGGGCAATGGGGATGTCGGCGATCTCCAGCTGCTCCTCCCGCAGGAGATGCAGCAAGAGGTCGAGTGGCCCGGAGAAGGCCTCGAGCTCGACCACAAAGCTCGAGCCCGCACCGAGTGCGCTGGTCGGGGCTTCCGGGAAGGTGGTGGGCTCGGTAGCGGTCATGACTGAAAGATGTTCCACCCGTCCCCCACATGGAACGGCAAGATCACTCTCAGAAGCGCATTCCGGATCAGGTACGCCGGCGTGAGGAGGACCGAGACCACCGGCGGGAACAGGAAGAGGAGAATGAACAGGGGTAGATAGCCGAATCGCTGCAACCCGCGGTACCAGGTGCCGGCCTGAGGTGGAAGCGCATGATAGAGGAGATGTGAGCCATCGAGTGGCGGAACCGGGATCAAGTTGAAAAAACAGAGGACCAGGTTGAGCCAGATCCCGTAGACCATCATGCGCTGGGCCGTGTCGAGGACCGTGGCTGCCGAGGGCAAAGAGGCGCTCAGGATGCCGAGCAGCACGAACACAATCGAGCACATCAGAGCCAGCAACAGATTGGTGGCTACACCCGCCGCGGAGACCAGCAGGTCTCCCTTGACGTAGTGCTTGAACTTCCGCGAGTCCACCGGCACCGGCTTGGCGCCCCCAAACGTGTAGCTCCCGTGTGAGCCAAACCAGATCAGCGCAGGCATGAGAATGCTCATCCAGGGATCGATGTGCGGCAGCGGGTTGAGGGTGACCCGGCCAAGGCGGTATGCCGTGTCGTCCCCCTGCCGGAGCGCGGTTGCTGCGTGGGCATATTCATGAGCGCACATAGCGAAAACCAGCATGGGAAAGGCCAGCACAAAATCGCCGAGTTGTCGATCCAGGAAAGCGCCTCGATTTGGGGGGCGCCGAAGGTTACACGCGCGACAAGGACAAAGTCAAAACCGCGTCCCGCTTGACCTTGCGGCGTTAGTGGCCTATTTTTTAGGGCTCAGCTTCCGGAGCGTTCCGGAACGAACTTCTCTGTTACCGAGGCTCTAGTGCCCCGTATCAAGTCCGCCGCCAAGCGCATGCGTCAGGGTCGTGCCCGCACCGTTCAGAACCGCACCCACCGAAGCGCCTTACGGACGGCGCTCAGGAAGGTACGTGCTGCCACCGGAGCCGAGGCGGCGACCGCCTATGCCGAAGCGGTGAAGCTGCTCGACCGCGCCGCGCAGAAGAGCATCGTCCATAAGAATGCCGCGGCCCGACAGAAGAGTCGGCTGGCGAAGCTGGTGGCGAGTAAGAAGTAAGCGGGTAAGCGGGTAAGCGGGTAAGTACGACTTAGACCTGTGATTAGTAAGTAGGGCGCCCCAGTACCGGGCGCCCTCGGTTTTCTCAGCAGCTATGTAACAAACTACTTTAACATTAATTGATAAGTTATCAGTATCCATGATCTTAGGTTCTGTTCACCTTACGAGCCTACCCGCCTACCCGCTTACCGCTCAGACTCCTGCCAGCTCCGCCCCACAGCGTTCGCAATACCACTCCGTAGGACGGTTGAGCGTCCCGCATTCCCCGCACTTTAATGTCTTGGCGACACCGGATGCCGCCTTGCCGCCGCCGCCCGACGCTGCCGCCGGGTTGGGTGCGGAGGGGTTGGTGGTGACGGCAGGCATTCCCGGGTTGCTGGCACGCCGCCCGATCGACCGAGCGGGCTCATCGTCAGACACCGACTTGAGAAAGGCCATCTCGTCTACCGGCACAGGCTCGGGTTGGCTCCGCGGCTTTGCAGCGGCCGGAGTCGGCTGCACCGGCTCAGGCTCGTCGACGAGGTGGGTAACCATGGGCGCCTGCTCGAGCACCTCTGGGCGCGCGGCGCGAGGAGCTGGCGGCGGTGGAGGGGGCGCCGCAGGGGCTGCGCGTGGGCCCGCGATCTGCGCCTGGATCTCAGTGAGCCGGGTGATCTCGCTACCAATAGTCCGGAGCTTGGCGCGAAGCTGTTCGATGCCTCGCTTGCTCTGCTCACTGTGCTTCCGCCACTCGTCCTCGGTGTACTCCCCGACGGAGTGCCGCACTTCGGCTTCGGCAAGCGCCTCTTCTGCGGCCCGCCGTTCACGATCGAGCTCGGCCTGGGAGGCGTGCTGCTGCTCGAGCTCCTCGGCGATAGCCGCACTTCGTCCTCGCAGCTGCTCCATGACCGACTCGAGGCGAGCCTCGTAGTCGCCCCGCACCCGCTGACGGACCGCAGGTGAGGCCTTATCGCCGGTGGTGTCGAGGCGGAGGATCCACTCCTCGTACTGTGAGCGTTGCTCCAGCAACGCCTCGATCGTCGGTTCAGTATCCGTGGTCGTTTTGCCCATGCGAAGGGTTTCCTCTCATCAACTCGAAGGCGTCGATCTGATCCTGGGTGAGCTGATTCACCCTGCCGGGAACACGAGCGGCCAGCAGATGCGGCGCCATGCTCCAGGCTTTCCATTTCGGATTCGGGCTTGAGCCAGGCTCGATAGACCCACAGGTGCAAATCTAATTCGGTCTTGGGCTTCCGACACCCTCTGGTACCGTCCCAACTTGTCTCAGTTGGCTCGCTGGAACACGACCTGCCCCCTGACAATCGTCACGTCAGCCCGGCCGGTAAGCCGGCGCCCGCTGAAAGGCGTATTACGGCTCTTGGAAAAGAACTCGGCCGGGTTGACGACCCACTCCGCCTTGGTATCGGCGATGAGCACGTCCGCCGGAGAGCCGGCTGCGAGCGTGCCGCCGGGGAGATTGAAGATGCGTGCGGGCGTCGTGCTCATCCGGCTCACCAGGTCCGGAAGAGTCAGGAGGCCCGTGTTCACCAGCTCGCTGATGGCCAGGCCCAGCGCGGTCTCCAAACCGATGATCCCATTGGGCGCATCGTCGAATTCCCGCTCCTTGGCGTCATAATGATGCGGAGCGTGATCGGTACAGATGGCGTCGATGGTCCCATCCCGGAGTGCCTGGCGGATGGCTTCACGATCCTCCGGCTCTCGCAATGGTGGGTTCATCTTCGCGTTGGTGTCGTAGCCTTCGCAGCGTTCGTGCGTCAGCGTGAAATGGTGGGGGCACGCCTCGGCGGTCACCCGGATTCCCTTCTCCTTCCCGCGACGAATCAGATCGGCCGACCCGCGGGTCGACATGTGGCACAGATGGACGTGCCCACCGGTCAACTCCGCGAGCAGGATGTTGCGAGCGACCATGATCTCTTCCGCGGCGGAAGGTATGCCCTTCAGGCCGAGCCGGGTCGAGACGATTCCCTCGTGCATGGCGCCACCGGCCGCGAGGGTGGGATCCTCGCAGTGGTCGGCGACCGGAATCCCAAACGTGCGGGCGTACTCCAAAGCCGTGCGCATCAGATGGCTGGAGACCACCGGCTTACCGTCATCGCTCACCGCCACCGCGCCGGCTCCGACCAACTCTCCGAACTCGGCGAGCTGCTGTCCCTTCTGACCCAACGAGATCGCCCCGATCGGGTACACTCGCGCCTTGCCGGCACGCTGCGCCTGGCTCACGATGAAGCCGATGGCGGCCTGGTTATCAGTCACCGGATCGGTGTTGGGCATGGCGCACACCGCGGTGAACCCCCCGGCCGCGGCCGCCATGGCGCCGGTCGCCACCGTCTCGAGCTCCTCCTGGCCCGGCTCGCGCAGGTGCACGTGGAGGTCGATCAGTCCCGGAGTGACGATCTTGCCGGAGGCGTCGAGCACCGTCGCGCCGTCGGGCGTGCCGATTTCGCGTCCCACCGCGGCGACCTTGCCGCCTTCGAGGTAGACATCGGCGATGCCGTCGGTTCCGCGCGAAGGATCGATGACCCGCCCCCCCCGTATGAGTATGGGCTTCATCGCTCGTCCGCTCCGCTCTGGGCCCAGTCGGGAGATCCGCCCGCGAGCAGATACAGCACCGCCATGCGAACCGCGACGCCATTAGTCACCTGCGGCAGGATGACGCTGTGAGGCCCATCGGCGACGTCGCTATCGATCTCGACACCCCGGTTCATCGGCCCCGGGTGCAGAATCAACAGATCCTTCGGCGCCCGGGCGAGGCGCTCCTTGGTCACGCCGAAGACCCGGTTGTACTCCCTGAGCGAAGGGAAGAAGCCGGCCTCCATGCGCTCGAGCTGGAGCCGCAGCACGTTGAGCGCGTCGGCCCACTGAATCGCGTCTTCGATCCGAGGGAGGATGGTGACGCCGAGATCCTGCACGTTGCGGGGCAGCAGCGAGGCGGGGCCGCAGACTCCGACTTCCGCACCCAGCTTGGTCAAGCCCCAGATGTTGCTGCGGGCCACCCGGCTATGAAGGATGTCACCGCAGATCGCCACCTTCAGTCCCTTGATTCGCTTGAAGCGGTCGCGCAGGGTGAGCATGTCGAGCAGGCCCTGGGTCGGGTGCTCGTGCTTGCCGTCTCCCGCATTGATTACGTTGGATCGAATCCGCTGCCCCAGGAACTGAGCCGCGCCCGAGGCCCCGTGCCTGATCACCACCATGTCGATCCGCATGGCCTCGAGATTCTTGGCGGTGTCCACCAGCGTCTCGCCCTTGCTCACCGAGGAGCCCGCGGCCGCAACGTTCACCGTGTCAGCGGAGAGCCGCTTCTCGGCAAACTCGAACGAGATGCGGGTGCGGGTGGAGGCCTCGAAGAAGAGGTTGACGATCGTCTTGCCCCGAAGCGCCGGCACCTTCTTGATGGCTCGCTCGCTGACCTCCTTGAACGGCTCCGCCGTATCCAGGATGAGCAGGATCTGCTCCGCGCTCAGCGGCTCGAGGCCGACCAGGTCCTTGCCGAGACTGGGCGTGCTCATTTGCCTCTCACCAGCTCGACCGCGTCGCGGCCATCGAGCTCCGAC
>JBDTUV010000027.1:0-13370 GCA_040007575.1 Gemmatimonadales bacterium | reverse complement strand
CACAGGCCTTGTATTTCAAAGACTTAGGCTTAGGGTGAAAAGGGAATCGCCTGCCGTGTCGATTTCGCGACCTCTCGTTCGACGTCTAGATGAAGGCTATTGGCTATTGGCTGCGCCGAAGACAGGAGCACCTCCTAGCACCTGGACGAAACTATTGAGACTGACTGAATAGCCCATAGCCCATAGCGACAGGCTTGAAACTCGAAATCTGAAGGAGACACACAATGCGCTTCATGGTGATAGTGAAAGCCGACAAGAACTCCGAGGCGGGCGTTCTCCCCAGCCAGGAGCTCCTTGCCGAGATGGGGAAGTACAACGAAGAGCTGGCCAAGGCCGGCGTAATGCTGGCGGGCGAAGGCCTGCAGGCGAGCTCTAAGGGTGCTCGCGTCAAGTTCTCGGGGAACAAGAAGACGGTGATCGATGGGCCCTTCGCCGAGACCAAGGAGCTGATCGCCGGTTTCTGGCTGTGGCAGGTGAGGTCGAAGGAAGAGGCGATCGAGTGGCTCAAGCGCGCCCCCTTCGAGGACACCGAGGTCGAGATTCGCCAGGTGTTCGAGGCGGAGGATTTCGGTCCCGAGTTCACGCCCGAGCTCCGGGAGCAAGAGGAACGGCTGCGCAGGCAGATCTCAACCAAGCGGTAATCACGGGCCAGGGAAGGCGTGCTGATCGCCGCCGATGGGCTTCAGCCGAGCTCGAAGGGGGCGCGGGTCCGGCTCCGGGGGACAGTTCACCGTCGTCGACGGCCCCTTCACCGAGACGAAGGAGCCCCGCGATCGGTCTCCGGCGCGGGGGCGACGCGCGGGTAGACTTCAGTCACACTTATGGAGGCAACCATGCAATCGGGTACTGCAACTGCCCCTGTCTCGAAGCGGGGGCTCCGGGCCGGGGAAATCCTCAGCGGCATAGCCGTCCTCTTTCTGCTTTTCGACAGCATCATCAAGGTGATGGTAATAGCTCCGGTCGCGCAGTCATTCAGTCAGCTCGGCTACCCCGTGAGCGTCGCCCGCGGCATCGGGCTGCTCCAGCTGGTCTGCCTTGCCGTCTATGTGGTCCCCCGCACCTCGATCCTCGGTGCGATCCTGCTGACGGGCTATCTTGGCGGCGCTGTGGCTACTCACGTGCGCGTCGGCAGTCCACTCTTCACTCACGTCCTGTTCCCTATCTATGTCGCCGCGCTCCTGTGGGGAGGGCTTTTCCTGCGCGATGAACGGGTGCGCGCACTCATCGCCCCTCGGCGGTAGGGTCATGGTTTACCTGCTGGCCATCGGCTCGGCTCTGCTCTATGGGGCTGCTGACTTCACCGGCGGCCTCACGACCCGGCGCGTCGGTACTATCCCTGTGGTCGTTCTCTCCCAGGCCAGCGGGCTGATCATGCTCGCCCTGATCCTGCCACTCCTGCCCCACGCGACGCCATCCCCCACTGACCTGCTCTGGGGCGCTGCCGCCGGCTTGACGGGCGGCATCGGTGTCGCTCTGCTGTATCGCGCACTGGCCATCGGAGTAATGGCGGTGGTGGCGCCAACCACCGCCGTTTGTGCCGTCACCATTCCGGTCGTGGTCTCTGTACTGCTAGGCGAACGGCCGGTGCCACTCACCGTTGCGGGTATCGGGGTGGGAATAGCGTCGATCGTGCTGGTCAGCCGGCAGCAGGCGGCAGGTGAATCCGAACGTCACCCGGTGACATCCCCCCGTGGGCGCCACTCCGGTGTTGGGACCGCGCTCGCCTCGGGCGTCGCAATCGGCTTCTTCTTCCTGACCCTGGCCCAGACCGGACCCGGGGCCGGAATGTGGCCACTCCTCATGTCGCGCCTGTTCTCGGTGCTGCTGTTCACCACGGTTGCAGTGGTTGGGCGAATATCTATCCGGATGCCGACCAGGATAGCTGCCCTCGCCATCCTGTGCGGCGTGATCGACATGTTGGCCAATGCGCTGTATCTGCTGGCCGTGCGACAAGGGCAGCTCAGCGTGGTGGTGACGCTATCGTCGCTCTATCCAGCCAGCACGGTGCTGCTCGCGCGCGTCGTCCTTGGCGAGCGGCTCAATCTCTGGCAGGTCTCCGGCGTCGGCTGTGCGCTGGCCGCCATCGTGCTGATCGTGAGCGGGGGGTGACCAGCGTAAATTGGTAGCCGTGACGGCTACCGACACCCATGGGGCGATCGACGCGGTCTGGAGAATCGAGTCGGCCCGGCTGATCGCCGGCCTCACCCGGATCGTGGGAGACGTCGGTGCCGCCGAGGATCTCGCGCAGGATGCCCTCGTCGCGGCACTCGAGCGGTGGCCGGAAACCGGCGTTCCGGATAAGCCGGGCGCCTGGCTCATGGCGACGGCAAAGCATCGGGCCATCGATCTGCTGCGGCGGGGCAAGATGCTCGACCGCAAGCACGAGGAGGTAGGCTACGAGCTGGAGGCGCGGCAGGAGATGGCCGTGCCGGATCTCGACGCCGCGATCGACGATGGCATCGGCGACGACCTGCTGCGCCTGGTGTTCATCTCCTGTCATCCGGTCCTGTCTCGCGAGGCCAGGGTTGCGCTCACCCTCCGTCTGCTCGGTGGTCTCACGACCGAGGAGATCGCGCGGGCGTTTCTCGCCCCCGAGCCGACCATCGCGCAACGCATCGTACGGGCCAAGCGCACCCTTGCCGCGGCGCAGGTGCCCTTCGAGGTCCCTCGGGGGGAGGAGCTCGCCGCCCGCCTCTCGTCGGTGCTCGAGGTCCTCTATCTCGTGTTCAACGAGGGCTACTCGGCCACCGCGGGTGACGATTGGTTGCGACCGCAGTTGTGCGAGGAGGCACTTCGCCTGGGACGGATCGTAGCGGAACTCATGGCTGGTGAGGCGGAGGTGCACGGCCTGGTGGCGCTGATGGAGATCCAGGCATCGCGCTCGAGGGCGCGGGTGGGTCCATCTGGAGAGCCCATCCTGTTGCTCGATCAGGATCGCGGGCGCTGGGATCAACTCCTCATTCGACGTGGGCTTGCGGCGCTCGGTCGAGCCGAGGAGCTTGGCGGCGAGCCGGGCCCGTACGCACTGCAGGCCGCCATCGCTGCCTGTCATGCCCGGGCTCAGAGTGCCGGGGAAACGGACTGGGCCGGCATCGTGGCACTCTATGATACGCTCGCCGAGCTCGTGCCATCGCCTGTGGTGGAGTTGAATCGTGCCGTCGCGGTGGCGATGGCGTCGGGTCCGGCGGCGGGTCTCCAGCTGGTCGACGCGCTAGCGTCGGAGCCCTCGCTCAAGGCCTACCATCTGTTGCCGAGCGTGCGCGGCGATCTCCTGGTGAAGCTGGGCCGGGTCGAGGAGGCCCGTGCGGAGTTCGAGCGCGCCGCATCGCTCACCCGGAATACACCGGAGCGCAACCTGCTGCTCGCGCGTGCGGCGGCGTGCGCCCGAGGCTAAAGGCCACCTTCACGCGGCCTGCGGTGTCGAAGTGCATCGATGCTCCAGGGGCCCGGCCCAGCCGAAGAGATATAGAGCCAGAGGAAGCAGAAGAAGACGGCGGGGGCGCCCTCATTGAGGATCGGCCAGAACCCTCGAGGAGCGTGCCCCATGAAATAGGCAACCGCCATCTCGCCCGCCAGAATAAAGGCCACAGGGCGAGTGAACAGACCCAGCAGCAGGAGCGCGCCCCCAACCAGCTCTAACGCGCCGGCAAAGCCGGGAAGCGAGGTCAATGGTGCGGTGCCGCCGCCCGGCATTATAGCCGCTGGAATAGCCAAGAGCTTCGTGGATCCGTATTGGACGAAGAGGAACGCCGTAACGATGCGGAGGACGCTGAGCAGGTAGGGTGCCCAGGAACGCCAGCGCGCGGCGAGAGTGGTATCGCTCATGACCTTCTCCTTGTTGGATGCTCGGGCTACTGCTTTCTGCGGCTGGGCTTCCTCTCCCGGGCTGGTAGTGCCTTGGACGCCGGCCGCAGGCTCTCGAGGAACGATCCCAGGACCTCGAGGTTGGAGCGCAGCATCGCGGCACTCTGGGCGCCCTTGGCGAGGCCGAACGAGCCCTCGATCGAGGCCACCACGAAGGCGGCGATCTTCCGCGGGTCCACACTCTTCCTGACGGTGCCTTCCGCCTGGCCTCGCTGAAGATCCCTGGCCACCGCGTTCCTCCAGATGTCGAAGGTAGCGTTTACCCCCCGGCGGAAACGCTGGTCCAGGGGAGACATCTCCTGCGCCAGGTTGTTGAGCGGACAGCCGAGCTCGACCTCATGGGGAGTGAGACTGGCTGCTCTGCCTCGCAGGATCCGCTGCAGCGCCGTCACCGGATCGCCGGTGGATGGCTCGCTGACGCCCCACCTTTCCAGCAGGAACCCCTTCACCACCTCATCCACGACGGCGTAGCCCAGCGAGGCCTTGTCGGGGAAGTGGTGGTAGAGCGCGCCCTTGGTGACGCCGGCCTTGGCCAGGATGGTGTCCAGGCTGGCGGCCTGGAACCCCCGCCGATAGATCTCCTCGAACGCGGCCTTGAGCAGTTTGTCCCGGGTGGCATCGGGATCCCGCCCACGACGCTTCACCATGGTCTTTGTCATGTTATTCCAGGGAAAGGCGGTGCAGACGGCTCGGCGGGTAACAATTTCCGTTTCAATCTGTGAACCGGCCTTGACGGCGCCGGCTCTGTACTATACATACCAACCGGTCTGTATGGCAAGCGGGACAGCGGGACAGCGGGGTAGCGGGGTAGCATCAAATCGACCTGAAAGGAGCACATGTCATGAGTCACACCGTCGTGCATTTCGAGATTCCCTCCGATCAACCGGAGCGGGCAGTCAAGTTCTATCGCGACCTCTTCGATTGGGACATCGAGCATTTGGGACCGTCAGGTGCGGGCGGCATCGACTACTGGTTAGTGAAGACCGTCGCTACCGACGCCGAAGGGAAGCCCACCGAACCGGGTGTCAACGGCGGGATCATGCGCCGGATGATGCCGGAGCAGACGCCAGTCAACTACATCAGCGTGGAGAATGTCGACGAGTTCGCCCGTAAGGCGGAGCGCCTGGGGGCCAAGGTGGTGGTGCCGAAGATGCCGGTACCGGGAATGGGATGGTTCGTTCAGCTGAAAGACACCGAGGGAAATGTGTTTGCCATCTGGGAGCACGACCCGGCCGCCGCTGAAGCAGAGCCGGCTAGCCGGCGCGGCTGACGAGCAGTGCGGGGATACCTACAGAAGGGGGGGTTCTGGTGTTAGGAAACACAGACGCGATTGCGACGATTGCGGTCAAGAAAATCGAGCCGGCGAGGAAGTTCTATGAAGGCACCCTCGGGCTGAAGCCGATGCCCAGCGCGGAGACTGGGGTGCAGACATACAAGAGCGGGAACTCCAGGATCCCGACGGCAACGTCCTCGCCCTGGTCAGTGAGTAACGCATCGGACTGAGAGCTTCTCGGCCCGGGGCAGGGCCGTGGAGCCTCGCCGCTAACCAAGGAGCATTAGCATGCCATATGTCGATGGTTTTCTCCTGCCCCTCCCGAAGAAGAACCTGAAGCTCTACCGCAGCATCGCTCAAGCGGCGAGCAAGGTCTGGCGCAAGCACGGCGCCCTGGAGTTTCGTGAATGTGTCGGCGAAGACCTGAAGCCGACCATGGGCATGCCGTTTTCCCGGACTGTCAGGCTCAAGCCGGGTGAGACCGTGGTCTTCTCCTGGATCGTCTTCAAGTCTCGCGCCCATCGCGATCGAGTCAATGCAAGGGTGATGAAGGACCCGCGGATGGCCAAGATGATGGAGAAGGGACCGATGCCGTTCGACGTAAAACGCATGGCCTACGGGGGGTTCAAGGTCCTGGTCGACGCCTAACATGACCGATATCACGGCGGCCGCCGACCTCGACACTCCGTCGGCGCCGCCCCCGGCCTCCTCGGCCATGTCGCGCTACGATCGATCCCCGCGTGGCGATCCGAATGACAGCAGTACGGCTGAGTTTGAAAGCAAGATTCGGAGTGCGGGGAGCGGCACCCGACGCTAGCTTACCTTCGTGACCGAGGCGTGGCAAGAATAGTCCGGGAAAGGAACGCACATGAGGTTGTCAGCAAAGAACATAGAGCTCGCGGCCGCCACAGAAGGCGATCCACGCTGGGCCTCCGTCCTTGCCCGGTCCACCGCGGCGGACGGCACGTTCCTCTACTCGGTCAAGACCACTGGCGTGTATTGCCGGCCCTCCTGCGCCGCCCGGCTCGCCAAACCGGAACACGTCCGGTTCCACCCCTCTCGAGAGGACGCCGAGAACGCGGGCTTCCGTGCCTGTAAGCGGTGCAAGCCCGATCAACCCTCATTGGGCGAGCAGCACGCGGCAATGGTCACCGAGGCCTGCCGGCTGATCGAGTCATTGCAGAGTGCGCCCACCCTCGAGGAGTTGGCGAATCACGCAGGGGTGAGCGGGTTCCACCTGCACCGGGTGTTCAAGGCGATCACAGGAGTGACGCCGAGGGAGTACGCGGCAGCCCATCGCGGAGAGCGGGTTCGGAAGGAGCTCGGTCGGGCGGGAAGCGTGACCGCGGCAATTTACCAGTCGGGCTACAACTCCAACGGCCGGTTCTATGGCGAATCCCGGCAGGTACTCGGCATGACGCCCACGACCTATCGAGCCGGGGGCATCAACGCCGACATCCGCTTTGCCATCGGCGAGTGCACCCTCGGCTCCATTCTCGTGGCCAGGAGCGAGCTCGGCGTCTGCGCTATTCTCCTGGGCGACGATCCCGATGCGCTGGCTCGCGATCTCCAGGACCGGTTCCCCCGCGCCACGCTGACGGGTGACGATCCGGAGTTCGACCAGCTGGTGGCGCAGGTCGTCGGCTTCGTCGAGGCGCCTGCACACGGCCTCGATCTGCCGCTCGATGTCCAGGGCACGGCATTCCAACAGCGGGTCTGGCAAGCGCTGCGGGAGATCCCGGCCGGCTCGACCGCGAGCTATGCCGAGATCGCCAGCCGCATCGGATCGCCGAAAGCCATCAGGGCCGTGGCCCAGGCGTGCGCGGCCAACGCGCTGGCAGTGGCGATCCCCTGCCACCGTGTCGTCCGCAACGACGGGGGTTTGTCGGGCTACCGGTGGGGCGTGGAGCGCAAGCGCGAGCTCCTACAGCGCGAGGCACGCACGTAAAACCGCGCCCGCCTTCGGCGGGCCTATGTCGACTCATGGCGTGGACGCTTCCCGGCCCTTACGGGCCGGGCTTTTGTTTGGCGCGGTCCTCCGGACCGCGGACGTCCCGTAGGCCAAAGAAACTCAGCTTCCTGTGTGAGGGGGGACCAAAGGGTCATCGTAGCGCCCGCGGTCCGGAGGACCGCGCCAATGTGTAGCCCGGCCCGTAAGGGCCGGGTAGGCCGCCCGCCTAAAATGGTCATATTGGGGCTGGTGAAGAAGCCGACCACGACATCGTCGCGAGATCGGCAGGGCCACTATCGGCAGAGGGGTCGCGGACCTCGGAACACCCGAAGCTTCGGGTCCTGCGTGACCGCATGAAGCACTGATCGAATGCTCCGTGACGGCCGGCTCGTCTTCAAATGGGCCGGCCGTGGCTTTGCCAATTATCGGGCTACTAACTCCCTGATCCAGAGCGGCTTCTCCCGAATTTCGGCGACCAGCCGGTACTTGCCGGCATCGGGTTTGAACTCGAAGTCGTAGGTCTCTCCCGCCGCAATGATGAACCTCGAGGGTGTTCGAACAGCTTGGCTAGGCGGGAGGTCCGCTCCGTCTTTCGCGAGCTTCCTCCACGTCACCAGTGATGTGTCCCGGTAGATCGTAAAGCGGATGAGTCCCACGGGGCCGATGTTCACAAACCGCAGGCGATGTGCGACTCCAGGGGTAAGCACGAGAGGGCCGGGAAGTGAGTCACCATTGATGAGGAGCTGCGGGAACTTGGGCGGACGAGTCTCCCCGTCCCAGCCGATTACGAAGAGGTGATCCCGGCGGTCATCGAAGCGCTTGCCGGGCTCGAGCACGACGATGCCGCCGTAAAGCCCCGAGGTGAGCTGCTCGATGTCGTTCAGGTGGGTGTGATAGATGAAGGTCCCCGGCCGCGGCAAGGTGAGCCGGGCGGTGAACGAGTCGCCCGGCATGACCGAGGACGCCAGGTGGTCGCCAAAGCCGCTCCATCCGGCCACACCGTCGGAGTAGCTCTCCAGCTCGATGCCGTGCCAGTGGATGGCGGTCGGCTCGCTCAGCCGGTTCACGATCACGATGTCAGTCGGCTGGCCGCGGGTGAGCACCAGGACTGATCCCGGAATTTCGACTGAGTCCGCCGTCGGCGGCCTTGCGCCCCGTTGCAACACGAAGCCCATCGCCCGCGGGGCTCGGCCCCGGTGCATCCCCTCCTGCACAAACAGATGAAGCCGCCGCGCCTTCCCTCGGTGAGGCTCGCGGGTGTCCGGCCGGGGACGAACCGCAATGCCCAGTACCAGCCCCGCCATGTGGGCCCCGGGATCGTGCGCCATCCGGTCGTGGCTTTCGGGAGGTGGCGGACGGAGCCGCGCGCTCGGCACTACGTGGAAGCCGAAATGACAGTGGAAGAGCCAGTGTCCGGCGCGCGCGGCCACCCAGGTCATCGCCATCGTGTTGAACGGTCGCAAGCCTTCGGTTACCACCTGTCGCCGGTCGGCCGAGGAGTAGAGTGTGTCGGCAAACCCGTCGCCCCGCGCCTCTACCCGATAATAGAAGCCGTGGAGGTGCATCGGGTGATTTCGCCAACTGCCGTTGAGCACCCGCCAGCGCAGGGTGTCTCCGACTGTCGCCTCGATCCGCTCGGTATAGGGCCAGGAGCGGCCGTTGATGGTGAGCGCATTGCGGTAGGTGGCCGAGTCTACCCTGGTCCCCCAGACGTTTATCACCAGGACCCGGTCGGGCGGCGACCCACCGACAGGATCCACCACTAAGGCCCCCGCTAGCTGCTCCCGCTCCGAGTCGCGCTCACCCTTGCTGGCGCCGAGCGAGGCCCAGTAGAGGTAGCTGCCGGGAGCGCCGGCCGGAAAGGTCACCGATCTCGACTCGCCGGGCGGTATGACCAGGCTGTCGTGAACAGTGGCGGGGCGGGTGACCAGACCGTAGATCCGGAGGGTCGAGTCGGCCAGCTCGTTGCGGATCGTCGCGGCGATGACCGTGCCGGCCGGCACCCGGATCAGCGGGCCGGGAACCTGCGGCGCCTTTCCCTCTTCGCCGAACGCGGCGACCTCGATCGAGGGGCCGCTGTCTGCCTCGGGGCGCCAGACCGCAATGCCCACCACGAGGTGAAGCTCGAGCGTGTCGTGAGCGAGGTGTCCGGCGGGCGAGCGGTTGTCGTTGGGAAGAACCGAGGGAAGACTGTTCCCGCGCGCGCTTCCACTCAGGAGCGCCAGGACTACAGCGCACGCCATCGCTCGCGTCATCTCGGATCCGTTGCGGGGGAGGCTCAAACTTGTGGCAGAGAGTTCAGGAGCGCTAGCCGAGGTACGTGTGCTTTGCTTCCCCTCTGTGGAAATGTGCAAAATGTGCAGGGCTGGGGATAACAATCACTCGAATTCGTCACCTTTTTCGCTCTGTGGAGATGTGAAAGATGTGCACGACTGGGGATAAAAATTGCCTCTTGCGCGCGTGAGTTCTGCCTCCTATACTGTCGTCGCCAAGTTGAAAATTGATCGTTTTCCGCTTGGATAGACGAGACCAATCGCGTGTCTCGTCCACGTCGCACCAGCGCCGCGACGTGCCGACGCAAGAGGTTGATCCGCGATTCAGCCGACTTGCAGCGCTCGTACTGGCGAACCGGATGGTCGCAAACCGTCTGGGAATGGAAGCCGGAGCTCCCGAGGCCTAATCGCAAACGCTTCAGTTAGCGATGGCCAAGGGAAGAAGAACGGAGAAGCAAATTCTCCGCCTCCGGGTAGCCAGGACGAAGGACGGCCCGCATTCCCTTCACGGGGAGTGCGGGTCGTTCTTTTTTGTGCTACGAGCTATTCTGAAACCTGCGGTGTCATCCTGAGCGAAGCGAAGGAGCCGAAACGTCGTGGCCGCCGAATAGTTGGCAGCGTCGAATGGTTCTGGTTCCTTCGCTTCGCTCAGGATGACAGCTTACTTACCCCCGCAGTGGTCGCGCGACCAGGATCCCGGTCGAGTGGCGAATGGCGGCGACGTACTCCGGAAGGGTAGTGCGAGTGACGGCCACTACTCCGCCGGAAAGCGGCGCGTGGAGGACCCGGAGGATCCCGTCTCCATCCCGATAGGCAAAGGCGGCGTGGGTCACGTCCAGCCCGGAGATCTCGGTCGCGAATGCAAGCACGTCGCCGGTCTCGATCCGGTCCACCACCTCGGGAATGCGCTTCGTGGGTATCACGCGGCGTGGGTGCTGGTCGAGTCGGCGTTCCATCGCACCGATGTCCCGCAACACGGCGTCATCGGCTAGTGCAGGGTAACTCGCGCGATGCTCGGTCATGAAGCGAAGCGGGCGGGCATCCTCCATCCCGCCCAACTCGGCGCCCAGGTCCCTGACCAGGCCGCGCCGTTCGCCGTCGGTGATCCACTCGCTGAAGTAGTGCAGCCGGGAGGCGTACCCGCTCCGCTCGCCGTTGCGGTAACGCACTCGCTCTATTTCGCGTCCAAAACCCTTCCAGGTAGGACTACCCTCGTGGCCGGCCAGCCGAGCCACGCCCAGGCAGGCCTCAACCAGGGTGACGCAGTCGAAGCGGGTGAGTGAGAGTGTCAGCGGCTCGTGGGTCGGGCTGCCGCCGTTGCGGAGGTAGGTCTCGAGGGTTCCCGGTTCATAAGGAGTCCCGACGGCCAGCTCGCCCACCCGGATCGCGGCGCGACCGAATGGAGCCGCTTGCGGTGCCGGCCCCTCGGCCCGGAGCGCCGCGGTCCAGGCGGTAAGGCGCTCCTGATCGGGACTCGACGTACTCGGCCCCGGCTCACCCGGCTCTCCCCTCCTGCAGGCGGCGAGTGGCGAGGGGAGCGCCAGTGCCGCCGCGGCCAGCGCGGCATTCCTGAGCAGGTCTCTGCGAGAAAAATTCTGGAAGGGCGGCAAGCTATTCGCTCGAGGCACTCTGGTCCGCTCGCTCGCGCTCCAATCTCTCCTCGGTGAGGAACTTCTCCGGTATGCTCTGCTTGATCCGCTCCGCCAAATGCAGGATCGCGTCCCCGTCTGGTTGCGGCAGGTCGTCGGGGCCACCGTCGGCGTCCGTTACCTCGAACCGCCGCCCTCGCCTGACGATCCGGCCGTAGTGCTCCAGCGCCAGGCCACCAGCGACCAGCGGCTCCACGCCGCTGATCTCGAGCGCTCGGCGGAGGAGATCGATCCGCGGATCCGCTGGCTCGGCTGCGGGTGAGGGGTCAGGTGTCGTAGTCATTAACGCAGTATAAGCGAGTGGTGCAGACCGGAGCGAGGGGGGATTCAGTAAAGATCCTGTAACCTGCACCTCTATAGCGGCTTGCGATTTGACACTGGTCTCCTCCGTGACCCTGCTCACTGTGGATCGTTGTACCCCGGTCCATACTGCGAACCAGCGGAAGGCTATTGGCTATTGGCTAGGAGCTGCGAAGGCCAGGCACGCCGTTCCACCGGAGTCGATGCTTCGCTTCGCTCTGGATGACACAGCCTATCCCGGGAGGCATCAGATGGAGTCCAAGGAATTCGTCTCAACCCTCACTGAGCCCCTGCTGCAGAGTACTCTCCGAAATCAGCGGCAACCTCCGCAGCGGATGCGTTACGAGCCCACGGTCGTGTACCACTTGGCCGAGCAGGCGAAGGCCCGAGGAGTGGACCTGAGCCAGGCGGAGGGTCCATGGCGGGCTGATGCGCACGCGCTCGAACGGCCGGGACGCAACAGTCTCGACTCGATTCCCATCGTCACCAACGAGCGCACGGAAGTCATGGTGGATACTGCGGAGCATGCATCGGATGTTGCGGGGCTGCTCAACTGGTGCGGGATCGAGGAGCTGGAGCCGATCGCGGAGCTGACGCCGCCGGGGCGTTGAGCTCGCGGTAGGGCCGAACCGAGAAGTTGATGACAACCTTACCTTAGCCAGCCTCCTGCAGCCAGCCTCCTGCCAGACTCAATGCAGCTCACCGGTGCGGGTGCGCGTTATCCATCCTGCGAACCACCGCCGCTGCCCACCACGGAATTCGAAATCAGTATCGACCAGGGTGCGACCTGTCCCCATCTCGCCCGGCTGAGGCGTATCTAAAGCCACGAGCTGGGCAAGCGCGTGTGCCGACGTCCAGATGTGAACGGGAATGGTGGGGTATTGACCGGCGCTCTCATTTCTGAGTCTCGCTTGGCGTTCGGTACTCATTTTTTCCAACTCAGCCTCCAGTAGGGAAATGCCTGATGTCACTCCTTCTTCCCTGCCACGAACATGGCTCCTCAGCCCGCTGGATGTAGTGCCCGGGGTCACTCGCGATTGGGTTAGCTGGCCCAGCGGTAGAGCGGTGGGCCGACGATGATTCTGGTCCCGTCTCGCGTAAAGGCGGTTGGGCGTTCGGCGTGGCTCGGCCCATTGTGTCATCCCGAGCGGAGCGAGGGATCGGATGGGCGTATATGGAATCCATCGGTTAGTCTACTTCGAGATGATACACGGTCCAATTGAGGCAATCACCCGGACGTCTCGAGCAGCGATCCCTCGCGGAGCCTGCCCTGAGCGTAGCGAACGGGCTCGGGATGACATCGCTACCGCGCTACGCCGTACCGCCTACGGCCGCGCCAACGCGGTGGACAGCCACCTCATGCCGCTTGCCGTCATCCACCAGCTGGATTCCTCCATCCGATGACGGCTGGCCGTCGACCGACACCTCGACCGCGCCGCTGGTAGCGCCATTCCCGTTCTGCACCACGATGGCGTATACGCTGCCGCCGTGCCGGTACTCGATGCTGTACCCCGGCCATGAGGCGGGGGCTCTGGGTTCGATGAAGAGCGTGTCGCCCCGTTTCTTCAGTCCGAGAATTCCTTCCAATCCGACGCGATACATCCAGCTGGCCGAGCCGGTGTACCAGGTCCAGCCCCCTCGGCCGAGCTGGCCCTTGGCGGTGTACACGTCGGCGGCCACGACGTAGGGCTCGACCTTGTAGGTCGCCACTTCCTCCGGCGTGCGGGCGTGAGTCAGCGGGTTGATCATCTGATAGAGCTCGAAGGCGCGGTCGTGATCGCCCTTGAGCGCGGTGGCCAGCACCGCCCACAGTGCGGCATGGGTGTACTGCGCTCCGTTCTCCCGGACACCCGGCAGGTATCCCTTGATGTAGCCCGGGTCCTTCTCGGTCTTGTCGAACGGCGGAGTGAGGAGCATCAGCAGCCGCGCGTCTTCCCGCACCAGGTGCTGCTCCAGGGAGCGCATCGCCTGCTTCTGACGAGACGGGTCGCCGGCCGCTGAAATAACGCTCCAGCTCTGGGCGATGGAGTCGATCCGGCACTCCTCGCTCTCCCGGGAGC
>JBDTUV010000026.1:0-13429 GCA_040007575.1 Gemmatimonadales bacterium | reverse complement strand
CCGTATGTCCGCCCGCCACAAACGCCAGCATCCGCTCCAGGTCTAAGAGTAAACCGTGGTGGCGCAGCCTGACCGCCTCCCCGATCAGCTGGCCCAGACGGCTTGCAACCTGCCGGGCTGCCGGCGTCGGATCCGGTGAGAGCCAGCGGCGACCACTCGTAATTGAAAGTCGAGCGCGGATCAGTGGTGCGAGGAGCATGAGATACCTGTGTAACTGTTCTGGGTCTACGATCTGAGGCTGCGTTTGATCGGCGGCGCTGTTGAGCCGATCCGTTATTAGTTCGGGTGCCTCGGTCCAGGTTCCCTCGATGTCGAGCCACCCGATGGTCGAGGAAAGACACTCTTTGGGAGCACCCGACCTGTGCAGCGCAAATCCGGCGAGAAGCCCGCGGTGCTCGGAGGAGACCTGGGCCAACCCGGGCACTGCATCGTACTCACTGTATCGCTCCGCTAATTCCGTTCGCCACCGCCAGATGTGCTCGCCGCCGGTGCCTAGTCCCGCCCTGATGGGGAGTATCGCCTTGCGGGCCAGCGTTGCCTCCAGGCGCAACGATCGTTCCAGGACGGGCACCGGCGCGAATCGCACTATCTCCACCTCCGAGTGGAGCGAGCCGAGACGAACCGCCCGCCCCTCCCGCTGCTCCAGTCGCATAGGCGTCCAGGGCAGATCGTAGTGCACCACCCTGGCTGCTCGCTGGAGGTCGAGCCCCTCGGCCGCAACATCGGTCACCACCAGATGCAGCGGGGCAGGACCGGCGTTGACGCCTTCCCGGAACCATCCCAGCACAGCTCGCCGGGGTAGTAGGGTGGTGGCGAGCCCGGCGCGACTTCCGGTACACCAGGCCAGGCGCAGGTCGCTGAGGCGCTCGCGGATGTAGCGGACGGTATCGCGGCTGGCGGTGAAGACGAGTGCAGGCTTCTCCTCGATCAGAAGCTCGCGCAAACGGTCCAGCTTCGCGTCCTTCCGTTCCAACGCCGCTGTCGCCGCCGGGATAATGCTTTCGAGCGCCAGGAGATCAACGAGCTCGAGGTCGCTCGAAGCCTCATTGCAAGGCATCATCTCCCACCAGACCAGCTGATCACCCAGCTCGGCCGTGAAGCGGCGGAGCGCCGAGCGCTCCATGGAATGCCCGGCCTGAATGGCGTCACGCGCGTGCAGCAGCAGCCGGCGGTAGCGCTGGAGCGCGCCTACCAGCGCTGCGGGACTCGACCCGGCAGCCCGCAGCAACACTCCCCGAACCAGTGCCGCGATCGACGAGTTACTCGAAAGTCGCAGCTCGCTCAACAACTCGACCGAGCCTGCAACTGCGCCACATTCCTCCGGCCGCGGGCTGCTGATCATCGTGACCCGGCGTGGGCGGGTGTCCTCCACCATGCTCCGATTCTCGAGCACGAGCTGACCGAGCGCCGGGTCGGGGTGGCCGCTCGCCAGAAGCAGTCTCAGCGAGACTACGCCGTCCATTACCAGGGCATCGTCTCGGACCGCGAGTAGAAGCTGGTGGCCCAGATCCGTGAGGCGATTGACAATGGGAGTAGCGGTTACCAGCAGCGTCGGCCGGTTCACTAACCAGCGCGCGGCGTGGGCGTATCGCCTGGTCTGTCGATTCCGGAAGTGATGGCTCTCGTCGACTATGACCAGCCCCCGCGTGCGCTCCGGTAGCCTTCCTCGACTCACTTGCTCGTGGGAGCAGAGCACTAGCGGGACGCCTAACCTCTTCGCCAGAGCCTCCCATTGCGGCCGCAGCGTTCCCGGTACAAGACAAGCCGTGGGGCTCCCGTGGTTGAACGATGCGGCCACCGCGAGCGCGACATAGGTCTTGCCACTCCCCACGGGATCCGCCAGAACCGCCCCTCGATGTCGCCTCAGCGCGGCCAGCACGCGGCGGAAGCTCCGTTGCTGAAAAGGCAGCAACCATCGGGGTGCAGGAGAAACCTCCTCAGCGGGTGACAGACTCCGGGCGAGCGAAGCTGCAACTGCTGCGCCGTACGACAGCGGCCCCGGACGAAGGGCGGTCAGCAACGGGTCAGGCACCGCCACCAGCGACTCAGCGACGATGGCCGGCGGTGCCGGCCACCACGGCACGAAGTGCATTCTGTGCATAGCTGGAAACGCCCAGGTGTTCCGCCACCACCTCATCGAGCTCCTCCTGCACCAGAACACCAGCTCGTCCCTCCTGAGCGAGCCGGCCAAGGGCGGAATCGGAGAAGGCCGAGATGGGAAGGGGAAGTCGGGCGATGGTCTGCGCATTGAATCGGGCGAATCCACTTGCGGCAGGGACGGCCCCGAGGCGAGCGGCTGCCCTGAGCCAGGTCGAGTTGAGGCAGGCGGTGAGACATTCGGCTTCCACGACGCTCTTCGTCGTGGCCACGTAACAGCTGTTCAGTGGAATTTGCTGCCGATCGTCCCGCGTCGTGAGAGCGGCGGCCACCAGCTGTCGCGCCAGGTCCGACCACACGACCCGGTATCGCGCGGTGGCGGGACGTACGCGGAAGACCGTCCAGGGTGGCCCACCCGTGTAATCCCGCCGCGCTCGGAGGTAGGAGTGGTGCCCCACTAGATATGCAGCACAGCGTGGGGGGAGCACGGGCCGCGGCCGTCCCTCGGCATCGTGGGTCCAGAGCAGCCTGGTCGTGGGCAGGCAACGAAATGCCCCAACGTCACGCCCACGAACGGCCCATCGAAGTACCTCCGGCTCCAGGTCCTCCGGCGGGCTCAGAAATACACGGTTGGCCCCGGTCTTGAGTCCCAAGTGGCAGACGAATTGCTCACCTAGTGGGGGATGATCGTGTTGCAGCGTTTCCAGCGCACTGCGCAAACGATCTCTGACCAGTATCCATGGCCCTCCGCCGACGAGCCTCGATTGGCTGATCCCTCGCTCCCCGGTCAGGGCGAGCGTCGTTCTCACCCGATGATGTCGTGGTGGTGCGGCTTTACTGGCAATGAGCGCCATGGGATACACCGTAGCATCGAACTCGGCGCCCGTGCGCTCGGTGAGATTCGCTATCACGTGCAGCGTGGTTGTGCTCGCGAGCGCATGGCGCGCCGTTACGCCATATCCGGCGCTCGCGATCTTTGCAGGCACCAGCATCGCCATTATTCCGCCGGGCGCCGCCAGCTCCAATGAGCGCTCGAGAAAGGCAACGGCGAGGTCCGGCCGGTGGCCATATCCACCCGACGATGTCCGCCACCAGCGGTACCGTCCGGCCAGGCGTCCGCGCATCTCTGGGGGAATTTCTTCGGAGCGGAGCCAAGGAGGATTTCCGGTGACTATGTCGAAACCGCCTCGGGCAAAGACGTCGGCGAAGTGGCTACCGTAGTGAAACCAGGGCAGCTCCCCGTCACGGGCGAGTTTCCGGCGGGCCTGACGCAGTGACCGGAGCCGGCTTCGGACGTCTCCCAGGCGAGCCAGCAGCTCACCGTCCAACCCTCGTGTCTGGCCAAACAGGTCCCGTCCTCGGGCGTCCTGAAGGCAGTTGGCCGCATCGCCGCGGGCGCGGCTTTCGGCCGCCGTGAGCGACGCCTCCAGCACTCGGGCCTCTACCGAGCGGAGCCGCCGGGTCAGGGCCTGCTTTTCAGCCCCGCTTGCCGTTATCACAGCCCGGCGTAGCGTGGAAAGCTCAGTTACGATTTCGGGCTTGTGTGGCACAGACGTAGTACCGGGACCGATCGGATCGAACAGGCTGTCCCCTTGCCGAATAAGGCAGTCGAGGTTCGGTAGGGGCGCAACGTCGGCCACTTGCTCCGCTGAATCGTCGGCGATGACGGCGAGCCAGAGCCGTAACTCAGTCAGACGTACTGCGGCGGCGCTCAGGTCTACGCCAAACAGATTTCGTTGCAGCACGCGCCGCTTTCGGGCCGAGAGGGTGCCTCTGGTCGGGAAGGCCGATAGACGTTCCAGGGCGCGAAGCAGGAACGCACCCGATCCCACCGCCGGATCGAGCAAGGCGATAGAAGACAGGACACGGGCCGCATCCGGGTCGTTGGCGTGGAAGCGTCGCTCTGCCACGGCCTCACCGCACCGGAGCCTCCCCGCGATCAGCGTGATGAGCGAGGTATCGAGCAGGCTTCCCACCAGGGAGGCGGGCGTGTAGAAAGTTCCGGACGCGTGGCGAGCCTCGGGCGTCATCACTCCCTCGAACACCCGCCCCAGCATATCAGGAGCTACACCACCGTTCCTTTCACCTTCCGCTACCGTGAAGTGAAATCGCTCGAAGAGCTGGTCGAACGAATCCCGCCACAGCGCGTTGGGGATGTCGGCCCGAAATCGCCGCTCCAGCGGGTGGGGCTCGAAAAGCCCGCCGTTGAGAAATGGGATGGAACCGAACGAAGTGGCCGCACGACTGCGTAGCTCTCTGGGCCGGTTCAAAGTCCCGAAGAAGAGGGGCCGCAGCAGATCGCGATGTATCCTCCGCTTACGTACGAGGCATCTCTCCACCTCCTCTGCCAGAAATCGCTCCCTTCCACCGAGCCACCCTTTCGTCTGGATGAAATAGAGGAAGAGGATTCGGGTGAGCTGGAGCAGGGCTAGCCCGTGCCGGTCCGCCGCGTGCATCGGCCCGGGAAGGCCGGCTGCCACTCGGTCGAGCGTTGCGCGGAATACGCGGAAGAAGCGGCGGCCCACGGTCTCAGCCCCCAGCGCTTCGGCAGCCCTGGCGGCAAAGGCCAACGATCCGCCCTCCTCTCTTGCAGTGAGGCGGGCCAGAGAAGCCACTGCCTCGGTGCTAGGGGCGGCTAGGTTCACCTCCAGTCCGGGGCAGCTGGCGAAACCCGCAGCGACCACCAGCCGGCGGCCGGCATTATCGAGTGCGATCACCAGGCATATCCGCCCGCGCCGGATGATCCGTCGAGCCAGCCTTTCAGCATCGCGCTCGGGGCATCGGCTCTCGATCGCAAACCAGGGGAGCTCTCCTGTCCGGCCTACTACGGTCATCCTGGTGCCGCGAACCCCTGTTCCGTGGGACTCGTCCGGCACTTCTCCCCAGACCGGCTGGTGACCGAGAGCGGCCACCAGCCCGGTGAGGTCGTGCAGTGATCGAATTGCGGGGAGGAGTGTCTCGAGATCCATCCGCGGGGCGCTCCCGGTAGTGCGGAGTACCACGGTAGGACGGGGAAGGTGCGGCTAATGCATCAGAATGCCGCGCGGCGTGGCGGAAAGACGATAAAGCGTGAGGGGAAACAGCAAATGCGTCAGCGGTGAGCGGGAAACGCGTGCTCCCGAGGTGAGCTCCTCAGCTAGGTCCCTCGCTTCGCGCAGGATGAGAAGTCGATCTCCACGTACGCCGTGTCCTGTTCCCGCTTACCGCTCACGCCGTTTGCTGTTCCCGCTCACGCTTTGTTTTTGTAGATCCGCCCTCGCCACTCGACCCTTCGACCCCGCCAGGTCGATCGCAGGATGATGTAGAGCGCCATCAAGGCTCCGAGCGGGTATGCCAGCCCGTACACCGCGGGTACCTGCATCCCGTAACTGATCAGGATCCAGAACCCGGCTGAGAAGGCGCAGGCGATCAGGGCGGCAGAGGCCAGGTTGCTGAGGCCGGGGTCCACCACGGACGCCAGCAGCACCGCGGGCGGCAGCAGCCAGTAGAGCATGACTACGATCAGCATCACCGGCACCAGCCCTCTGAGCAGCGGCTCGTGCGGAAACGACCGGCGCCCGCCGAGGTAGATGTTCTTCGACCAGCCTTCGATCAGGTGAGAGAGACCCTGGTACATGCGGGTCTCCATCAGTCGTTCGGCGAAGGCGAAGTGCAGCTTTCGCCCGTGACGCAGGTAGGTCTGGGCCAGGGCCAAGTCTTCCGCCACCTCGTGGCGTACTGCCTCGTGAGTGCCGGCCGCCTCGTACGCCTCCCTGGTGGTGAGGATGAACTGTCCGTTGGCAATGACGTCACGCTCGCGGCGGGCTCGATTCACCGCATCGGGATGGTATCGTAGGGCCAGGAGTAACCAGACCTGCGGCATCACCACCCGCTCCCAGAACGTGATGCAGCGCTGCATCGGTGCGACCGTGACCAGGTCGGCCCTTTCCTTTGCGAGCGCCCCTACTGCCCGCGCCAGCAACTCGGGCGCGTGCCGGGTGTCGGCATCGGTGAAAAGGAGGATGTCGCCCTTGGCGGCTCGATAGCCCTGGAAGCAGGCCCACGGCTTTCCGTACCACCCAGCGGGTAGCTTCTCGCCCCTCAATAGCCGGAGTCGAGGGTCGCTGAAGCTCTCTACGATCGCGGCGGTGTCGTCGCTGGACCGGTCGTCCACCACGAGCAGCTCGATAGGATGGTAGGTGGTGCTCAGAATCGAACCGACGACGGTCGCGATGGTGGACGACTCGTTGCGCGCTGGAATGACGACCGAGACCAGTCGCCCCGACTCTGGCGGAGTGTCGATCAGGCTGGGTGTGCGGCGAGCCAGGCGGGGGAGAGTAAAAAAAGGAATGACCCACGGGAGCGCCGGCAGTAGCCCCATTGCGTTCTGGATACCCACCGGCGTGCGGCCCTGCTACTTCGCTGATTTGGCGACGGCTCGGAGCTCGTGTTCCAGGGATTTGAGCTGGCGCTCGACCTCACCGAAGTCGTGGTTGCCGCCGAACGACGGTACACCGTTCTGCGAGAACAGCGTCGCGACCAGCGCATCGGTGTAGCCCACCACCGCCACGGCGATTCCCTTGTCGATCGCCCGATTGAGCTGGAGCATGATGGCCATGCCCTGACGCGCCCGCATGGCGACCAGCACCGGGGCGAGGTTCCTGATCAGCAGCTCGCGGAGGTACGATAGCTCTTCCACCACCTCACCGGCCGCCAGACCGCGCGCCGATGCGATCCGGCCGTAGTGCTCGCAGGCGTGGAACCAGACTTTGTTGGCCTCCCGCCGCATCGGGCCGACCATTTCGGTCAGGACATCGAACAGGAGCCGAAACTCCCGCTCGACCGTGGTACGCGGTATCGTGGAGGCGGCGCTGGCCCGGTCTCCCAGCCAGTCCGCCCACTGAGTGACCATGGATTCGCGCAGCTCCGCGATGACGCGGCCGGCGTCCAGCAAAACAGGCTCGGAGGCACGCACTAAGCGCTCTCCCTGGTAAAGGTCCGTCAATCTACAGCCGGGATATCATGGGGTCAAAACCACTGGTACGGCCTCCAAAACTCCTTCCGGGCAACCGCGTCGGCCTCGTAGCGCCAGCCGGACCGTTGCTCGAGAGAGATGATTTAACACGAGCGGAGACACTCTGCCGTGCGCTGGGTTACGAACCGGTTCTGGGTAAAAGCGCACACGCTCGACACGGCTACCTCGCCGGCACCGACGATGAGCGGCTCTTGGATCTCAACCACGCGCTCGAGGACCCGTCCATCGATGCAGTTTGGTGCATTCGCGGAGGCTATGGCTCCATCCGTCTTCTCGAACGGGTGGACTACGCCGCGATAGCCCGGCGTCCCAAGGCGCTCATCGGCTACTCCGATATCTCCGCTCTGCTAAACGCGGTCACCCGGCTCACCGGGGTGGTGACTTTTCACGGGCCGGTGGCCCGGGCGAGCATGCCGGCCTTCAGCCGCTGGCACTTCGAGCGGGTTCTGACCCGGGCCGAAGCGCCGGGCCGCCTGGGCCGCCTCCCTGAGCCTCCCACCGTACTCGTCCCCCAGGAGAACAGGATCGTCACGCTGCGCGGCGGTGTGGCCGAAGGTCCGCTGGCGGGCGGAAACCTCACCTTACTCCAATGCCTGATCGGCACGCCCTACTTTCCAGAGCTCGCCGGCGCCATACTGTTCCTCGAGGACGTGGGCGAAGACCTCTACCGGGTTGACCGTATGCTTGCCCACCTCCGGCTGATCGGCGCGCTTCGCCGCCTGGCCGGGGTGATGGTCGGCCGCTTCACCGGATTGGAGCGGGCCGGCGGCGACGGTGCACTCGGTTTTGACGAGGTGCTCGACACCTATTTCGCCCCGCTTGGCATTCCCGTAGCCTACGGCTTTCCCGTCGGGCATATCGATGCTCAATGGACCCTTCCGCTGGGGGTGCACGCCCGGCTCGACGCCGACGCGGGAGAGCTCGACCTTCTAGAACCCGCGGTCGCTTAGGCTCACCGAGATTCCATGGCCACTCCTACCCTTACCAAGCACTCACTTCCCGGTGCGCTCGGCCCCATCCTGGTAGACGTTCGCGCCGGGGGCAGGACTGCGGCGCGGCCCGCCGTCGTCGTGCTGCACGGCTTCAAGGGCTTCAAGGACTGGGGAATGTTTCCCCCGCTGGCCGAACGTCTTGCCCTGGCCGGCTTCACCGCCGTGAGCGCGAACCTCAGCGGCAGCGGCGTGGACGACGCGGGCGAGTTCACTCTGCCCGATCGGTTCGGTCACAACACCTTCTCCGCTGAGCTTCACGACATCGGCACGGTGGTTGACGCGTTGATGGACGGCCTGATCGGCGTTCCCGCTCCCTCGACGCTCGGTCTCATCGGCCACTCTCGTGGCGGCGGAGTGGCGGTCCTTCAGGCGGCAAAGGATTCCCGCGTTCGTGTTCTCGTCACCTGGGCCGCCATTGCGAGTGTCGAGCGCTGGCCGCTGCATCAACGCACCGCCTGGCGCGAGGCAGGCCGAAGCGAGGTGCGGAACGCCCGGACCGGCCAGGTGCTTCCGCTCTATACCGATGTGCTTGACGACATCGAGCAGAACGGGTCCTCACTGGACATCGAGGCGGCGGCAGCACGCATCGCCATTCCCTGGCTCATCATCCACGGTACCAACGACGAGTCGGTTGGCTTCAGCGAGGCCGAGCTGCTGAAGGGAGCCAGCTCCAGGAAGACCACCCGGCTCCTGCCGATCGAAGGTGGCGGCCATACCTTCGGAGCCACTCATCCCTGGCGCCCCGGCACGCCCCAGATCGACACTGTTTTCGACGCGACCGTCGAGTGGCTCGCGTCCCAGCTCTGATAGGTCTGAGGCGATCCCATGGCCGCTGACATGAGCGGCCGCGTCTGCGTCGTTACCGGGGCCAACCGCGGCATCGGCCGGGCCACCGCTGAGGGTCTGGCGCAACTCGGCGCCAAGGTGATTCTCGTCTGCCGCAGCAAGGAGGAGGGCGAGACGGTCGCCCACGACATCGGTGTCAAGTCCGTCACCCCCGATGTGGTCACGGCCGACCTGTCCTCCCAGCCTTCAATCAGGCAGGCGGCCGCCGATCTCCAGCGCCGATACCCCCGGCTCCATGTGCTCATCAACAACGCCGGCGTCATCCCGCGACGCCGTGAGGTCACGGTTGACGGGCTCGAGATGCAGCTCGCCGTCAACCATCTTGCCTACTTCCTTCTGACCAATCTGCTGTTGCCGCAGTTGAAGGCCGGCGCCCCTTCCCGGATCATCAACGTCTCCTCGGGGGCTCACACCCACGCCGACATCGATTTCGACGATCTGCAGGCCGAGCGGGGCTACGACCCCAAGCAGGTGTATAGCCAGTCGAAGCTGGCGAACATTCTGTTCACCTACGAGCTCGCTCGGCGTCTCCGGGGCAGCGGCGTCGCCGCCAACTCTCTCAATCCGGGTGTCGTCGCAACCAAAATGCTGGCCGACTACATGGGAGTAGCCCCCGCGGATGGCATTGGGAGCACCTTCGGTGCCAAGCCCGAAGAGGGTGCCGAGACCAGCGTCTATCTCGCCTCTTCCCCCGAAATAGAGGGGGTGACGGGGAAGTATTTCGAGCGCAGGCAGGCCAGGCGTTCGTCGCGCGGGTCCTACGATGAGGCGGCCGCGCGACGACTATGGGAGATCAGCGAGCAGCTGACCGGCGGCTCTTGACCCCAAGAGGACCTCCGGCGAATCTCCTTTCATGCCCATTTACGATTATCGCTGCGGTGGCTGTGGCGCTCAGTTCGAGCAGCTGGTCCGTGGCGACCAGAAGGTATCGTGTCCGCAATGCTCCGGTGGGAACTTGGAGCGATTGATGTCGTTAACGGCTCGACCCGCCACCGGTGGCAAGCCGCCCGACTATAGCCGGCTTGGCCCACCACCGGGCGGCGGTTGCTGTGGAGGCGGCTGCGGATCTCACTCGCACTGACCGGCCGGCTCGCCCGTCTGCGCGAACGCCTGGCTCAGCATCAACCCCGTGTCGATAAAGACCCTTCGTTGGTCTGGGCTGCGGTGGCCATTGTTCTAGCCCCTGATCCCGATGCAGTCCTGCTGATTCGACGGGCAGAGCGGACCGGCGATCCCTGGTCCGGCCACATGGCGTTGCCGGGTGGGCGGCACGAGCCGGGAGATTCCGATCTCCTGAACACTGCCATCAGGGAAACCTCGGAAGAGGTGGGATTCGCTCTCCGGCTCCAAGACCTGGCCGGTACCCTGGACGACGTGGTACCGAGGACCCCCGTGCTTCCCCCCATTGCAGTCCGACCCTTCGTGTTCACGCCGGCCACCCGTCCGCCGTTGGTTCTGAACCCGGAGGTGGCCGACGCTCGCTGGGTTCAGCTCGATCGCCTATTACGCCCGGAATCCCGCCGGCGGGCCCAGGTAGAAATCCACGGCGGTCGTCGGGAGGTGGAGGCCTACCACCTGGAGGACGCCATCGTCTGGGGTATGACCGAGCGGATTCTGAGCGCCCTGGCGGCGCATCTGACGTGACGCGTTCCAACCTGGCTCAAACTGGAACGTTTTTGCACGGCTCAAGTTGACATTAGGGTGGTCTCACTGCACTATTAGGCTATCCTAAATTGGAGCCGCCGTGAGCACCGCCGCCGTAACCGAGGCCCTGACCCGCTCGGTTGAGGACTATCTCAAAGCCATTTACCAGCTTTCGCCGGAAGGCCGTCCTGCGGCGACCAGTGAGATAGCCCACCTGCTCGCATTGTCCCCGCCATCAGTAACGGGCATGATCAAGCGGTTGTCCGAGCACGGTCTCCTGGAGCACGTACCCTATCGCGGCGTTCAGTTAACCGACGAGGGTCGGCGCGCTGCGCTTCGGATGGTCAGGCGGCACCGGCTGATCGAGGCATACCTCGTCGAGTTCCTGGCCTATTCTTGGGATACGGTGCACGAGGAGGCCGAGCGGTTGGAGCACGCCGTGTCGGAGACGATGATCGAGCGGATGGCCGCCGCACTTGGAAATCCGAGCGTCGATCCTCATGGCGACCCGATTCCTTCCGCCGATGGACTCATTCACGAGCTGGCCTACACCGCGCTTTCCGACGTACCGGTTGGTGAGACCGTGGAGATCCGACGGGTTCATGAGAGCCAGCCGGAGCGGCTGCGGTATATCGCCACGCTGGGATTGAGGCCTGGCGTCCAGGTCACGGTGGTTGATCGCCAGCCGTTCGATGATCTGGTTACCATCGAAGTCGGCGGTGAGCGACAGGTGATCGGGCGGGAGCTTGGTCATTCCCTCCTCTGTGCCCGGGAGGAAGGGCGATGAGTGCCGCGTCTACCCCCCCAGTCGAGGAGCTGACTGGGTGGCGTTATCCCCGCACCATGCCGACCCTGCCGGAGTCGTACCATTCGGTCCATGTGCCGAAGGGCGTCTCCTTCTGGCGTAAGGCGCTGGCGTTTGCGGGGCCGGGTTACATGGTGGCCGTGGGATACATGGACCCGGGCAACTGGGCCACCGACCTCGCGGGTGGATCCCGCTTCGGGTACACGCTTCTCAGCGTCATCCTGATCTCCAACATGATGGCGATCCTCCTACAGGCGCTCGCGCTCAAGCTGGGTATCGCTACCGGGAGGGACCTCGCGCAGGCCTGCCGCGACCACTACTCGCGCCCGGTCAGCTTCGCGCTCTGGGTGCTGTGCGAGATCGCCATCGCCGCCTGCGATCTGGCCGAGGTAATCGGGTCTGCCATTGCACTGAACCTGCTCTTCGGTATCCCGCTGCTCTGGGGCGTGTGCCTCACCGCGTTCGACGTGCTGTTGATCCTGCTGCTCCAGAACAAGGGATTTCGCTGGCTCGAGGCCTTCGTCATCGCCCTCGTGATCACGATAGGCGCCTGCTTCGCGATTGAGCTGTTCATGGCCAAGCCCGCGATTGCGGAGATCATGCGCGGCCTGGTGCCCACGACGCAGATCGTGAGCAATCCCATGATGCTTTACATCGCCATCGGGATCCTGGGCGCCACCGTCATGCCCCACAATCTTTATCTGCACTCCTCCATAGTGCAGACCCGGAAGGTGCTGCCCGACGACCACTCGAAGCGGGAGGCCATCCGGTTCGCCACGCTCGATTCCACCGTGGCGCTGCTGTTCGCCTTCTTCATCAACGCGGCCATTCTGATTCTGGCAGCCGCCACCTTCCACAATACCGGCCACCAGGAAGTGGCCGACATTGGCGATGCCTACCGGCTGCTGACGCCGCTGCTGGGCACCACTTTCGCGAGCACGCTGTTCGCCGTCGCCCTGCTGGCCTCGGGGCAGAACTCGACTATCACCGGGACGCTGGCCGGGCAGATCGTCATGGAGGGGTTCCTCAACATCAGGCTCCCGGCCTGGCTCCGGCGGCTCATCACCCGGCTGATCGCTATTGTGCCGGCGGTCATCGTCACCGCCATGTACGGTGAGCGCGGTGCGGGTGGACTGCTCATTCTGAGCCAGGTGATCTTGAGCCTTCAGCTCTCGTTCGCGGTAATCCCGCTGGTGTACTTCACCAGCCAGAGGCGCAAGATGGGACGGTTCGTGAATAGCCGTCCCTTGGCCGCAATCGCCTGGACGGTTGCCGCGACGATTGTCGGACTGAACGGATGGCTGCTGGTGGGAACCTTCAGAATGTGGCTGGCGTAGAATCGGGGATACTATGGCTCGGAAGAAGGATGAAATACTGGACCGGTCGTTGACGCGGCGGGACCTGCTGAGAGCCGGAGCGCTGGGAACGGTAGGTCTCGCCGCCGGCGGGAGCGTCCTCGCCCTTCCCGGGCTGGGACAATCGAGTGCCGGCCAGGCGCAGGACCATGCAACCCATCACGACATGATGACTGTAGGCAAGCTCGCCCCCGGCTCATTCGACCCCAGCTCTTTCCTCACCCACTTCGACACCGGGAAGGTGTCACGACTCGCCTCGGGGCAGGTGCTGCGGGAGTACGAGCTGGTGGCCGAAGACCGTGAAATCGAGGTTGCACCAGGCGTCTTCTTTCCCGCCTGGACCTACAACGGCCAGGTACCCGGTCCAACCATCCGCTGCACCGAGGGCGACCGGCTTCGAGTGCGGTTCGTCAACAAGGGCAGCCATTCCCACAGCATCCACTTCCACGGGATCCACCCCTCGGGCATGGACGGCGCCTTCGAGCCGGTACGCCCGGGCCAGGGGTTCGTGTACGAGTTCGATGCCGAGCCGTTCGGGTTGCACTTGTACCATTGCCACACCGTTCCAATCAAGCGGCACATTCATAAGGGCCTCTACGGGGCGTTCATCATCGACCCGAAGCAAGGACGGCCTCCGGCACGCGAGATGGTGATGGTGATGAACGGCTTCGACACC
>JBDTUV010000025.1:0-13627 GCA_040007575.1 Gemmatimonadales bacterium | reverse complement strand
CGCAAGGCCGACATCCTCGTGGGTGAGGAGACCCCGGTTCGCGTGGTTGACGCCGGCGGCGGCGGCGCCACGGCCACGGCCACGGTGCAGTTCAAGGAGACCGGTATCCGGCTCACCGTGACGCCGCACGTTACCAGCAACCGCCAGATCGCCATGGAGCTGCACACCGAGCGATCGGCGATTCAGGAAGTCACGGCCACCGACCTCGGCTTCGTCTTCCAGACTCAGCGGGCTGACAACCAGCTCCTGGTGAACGACGGCGAGACGGCAGTCATCGGCGGCCTGACGGTCACCGAGGTGACCAACAGCCGGTCCGGCATCCCGCTGCTCTCGGGGCTGCCGATCATCGGCAAGCTGTTCAGCTTCAGCAAGAGCGAGGAAAACCGGCGCGACCTGATTATCTTGGTCACGCCCCGGATCATCGACGACGGCGCCTCGCCGCAGTGAACCGGCGGACGTTTGGTGGAATAGAACGAGCCCGGCGCGAGCCGGGCTCGTTCGTTAGTATCCGGCGAGGGCAGACCTCCTTCCAAGGACCCTGTCGTGATGCTCCGATTCACCACTGCAGGCGAATCTCATGGCAAGGCCCTCGTAACCATCGTCGAGGGTCTGCCGGCCGGCCTCCCGGTTTCGGCGGAATGGGTGAACCACGAGCTCGCCCGGCGGATGCAGGGCTATGGCCGTGGGGCGCGGATGAAGATCGAGCGTGACCACATCGAATGGCTCTCCGGGGTGCGTGCCGGTGAGACGCTGGGGTCACCGGTGGCCATGCTGATTCCGAACCGGGACTGGGCCAACTGGGAAGATGTCATGGCCTACGAGAGCTCGGACCCGCCTGGGGAGCTCCGCCGCCGCCGGGTTACCCGGCCCCGCCCCGGCCACGCCGATCTGGCGGGCCTGCTGAAATACGACCGGCTCGATGGGCGGGACATTCTCGAGCGAGCCAGCGCCCGGGAGACCACTGCCCGGGTGGCTGCGGGCGCACTCGCCAAGCGGCTTCTCCACCAGTTCGGCGTGGAGATCGGCAGCCATGTGATCTCGCTGGGGGGTGTCCTGACGGAATCGGCCAAGGGCCCTCGCAGTACACCTCTACCCTGGCCGCTGAACGAGGCCTCCGATCGCTCCGAGGTGAGGGTGCTCGACTCCGCCGCCGAGGCGGAGATCATCCGGCGGATCGATGCGGCCAAGAAGGCCGGCGATACCCTGGGTGGAGAGGTGGAAGTGGTGGCACGGGGTGTGGTCGTTGGGCTGGGCAGTCACGTGAGCTGGGACCGCAAACTCGATGGCCGCCTGGCCGGCATGCTGATGTCGATCCCGGCGGTAAAAGGTGTCGAGATTGGGATGGGGTTCGAGGCGGCGCGGCGGCCGGGCTCGGAGGTGCATGACCCGATAACAGGCGGGGAAGCGGGTAAGCGGGTAAGCGGGAAAGGGAGAAGTGGCCCCAATGCTGACCCCCGTGGGGGATTTCGTCGCCCTACCAATAACGCCGGCGGTCTCGAGGGAGGAATCACCACCGGGGAACCGGTGGTTGTTAAGGTAGCGATGAAGCCGATCGCGACCCTGATGTCCCCTCTGGCTACGGTGGACCTGGCATCCGGCCAGCCGGCCAAGGCCGTCAGCGAGCGCTCGGACGTCACCGCAGTACCGGCGATGGGTGTGATCGCCGAGGCCCTGGTGGGGCTGGTGCTGGCCGATGCGATGCTGGAAAAGTTCGGGGGAGATTCCCTCTCGGAGATGCAGCGCAACTACACCGGCTACGTGGCGGCCCTGGGGTCCCGCTGGGCTGCGCTGGCCGACCCCGCGGACAGCTGATGCCGCGCCACATCGTGCTCGTGGGCCTTCCCGGCTCGGGCAAGAGCACGGTGGGGCGTTTAGTCGCCGACGGGCTGGCTTCCCCTCTCATCGACATCGACGGCCTGCTGGTGCGCGAGATGGGCATGCCGGTGAGTCAGATCTTCGGCATGGTGGGCGAGCCCCGCTTCCGCGAGATGGAGCGGGACGCCGTGAATGCGGCTCATGGGGGGGCACCCGGCGTGATCGTCCCCGGAGGTGGCTGGGCGTCTCAGCCCGGCCAGCTCGAGGCAGCCATGACCTCGAGCCTGGTGGTCTATCTCAGCTGCCTGCCCGGCACCGCGGCCAAGCGCAGCGAACAGGGGGAGGTCCGGCCGCTCCTGGCGGGCGTAGACCCGGTGCAACGGATGCGGACGCTGCTCGAAGAGCGGGAGCCGTTCTACACTCTGGCCCACCACACGGTTCAGACGGAGCACATTGCTCCGGAGGCCGTTGCCGCCGAGATCATAGGCTTGGCCCGGCACCACGGAGGGTGGTAGCGCTGGTCCCGCCTTGCCTTGACCTAGGGGGTGCGAGTTTCTTGCTACCTCCCGAATTTGACCATTAGATGACTCAGGCGGTTACACTGAAGCTATGGCGACAAGAACCAAGCGGACGGTAAAGCATGCCCCGAGCAAGCGGGAGGGGACGGGAAAGGCAGGAAAGGCGGCAACGACGGGGAAGCAGGCCGTAGAGGCCGCCGCGCCCCCCGCAAAAGCGCCTGCCCGCAAGGGCAGCCGGGCCAAGGCGGCCGGTAACGGTGCCCGGAGCCGCTCGGGTGGGACGGCCCTGGTGATCGTCGAGTCACCCACCAAGGCCAAGACCATCGGGAGGTACCTCGGGGCCGGCTACGACGTGAAGGCCACCATTGGGCACGTGCGCGATCTGCCTACCCGCGAGCTGGGTGTAGACGTGGACAACGGGTTCGAGCCGAAGTACGTAACCATCAAGGGCAAGACCAAGACACTGGCCGATCTCAAGAAGGCCGCCAAGGGCGCTTCAGCTATTTACCTGGCCACCGACCCGGACCGTGAAGGTGAAGCGATAGCCTGGCACGTCGCCGATCAGCTCGACACCAGGGTTCCTACCCACCGCATTCTGTTTCACGAGATCACCAAAGAGGCCATCCAACTGGCGCTGTCCCAGCCGGGCAAGATCGACGACCGAAAGGTCGATGCTCAGCAGGCCCGCCGTATCCTCGACCGCCTGGTGGGCTACAAGGCCAGCCCGATTCTCTGGCACAGCATCAAGACCGGTCTGTCGGCCGGCCGGGTCCAGACCGTGGCGCTCAGGCTCATCGTCGAGCGTGAGCGGGACATTCGTGCGTTCAAGCCCCAGGAGTACTGGACCATCGAGGCGCTCTGCGCCAAAAACGGCCAGACCTTCGAGGCGGGGCTCCACAAGGTGGCGGGACACAAGCCCCAGCTCGAGACGGAGGCCGACGCCCGGACGGTGGTCGAAGCGGTGCGGCCGATGCCGTTCATCGTCTCCAAGGTGGAGAAGCGCAACCGGAAGAAGAATCCTGGCGCGCCCTTTACCACCAGTACCCTGCAGCAGGAGGCGGCCAAGAAGCTGGGCTTCTCCTCCCGCCGCACCATGCGCACCGCGCAGGATCTTTATGAGGGCAAGGACGTAGGTGAGGATGGGCCGGTGGGTCTCATCACCTACATGCGGACCGACTCACCCGAGGTTTCCGATACGGCGGTTGCGTCGGTGCGCGACTTCATCCGGAAGAGCTACGCTAAGCCCTACCTCCCGGAGTCCCCCAACACTTATAAGCCGAAGAAGGCCGCCCGGGTCCAGGGCGCGCACGAGGCCATCCGGCCCACCGACGTGGCCCGCCGTCCTGAGCAGCTGCAGCCGTACCTCGAGCCGGACCAGTACCGTCTCTACCAGCTGATCTGGCAGCGGTTCGTGGCCTCCCAGATGACGCCCGCGGTCTACGACATGACCATCGTGGACTTCGATCTCGGCCAGTATCTCTTCCGGGCCACGGGCTCGGTCCTCGTCTTCGACGGCTACCACGTGCTGTACACCGAGGGACGGGAGAAGGAGGAGGGCAAAACGATGGACGATCTGCCGCCCATTCCGCCGCTCGCCGTCGGCGATCAGGTGGAGGTGCGGGAGATCACGCCTTCGCAGCATTTCACCGAGCCACCGCCCCGCTTCTCCGAGGCCAGCCTGGTCAAGGAGCTGGAGCGTCTGGGCATCGGTCGCCCGTCCACCTACAGCGCCATTATTTCGACCCTCTCGGCCCGGGAGTACGTCCGGGTGGATCAACGTCGCTTCTTCCCCACCAGCCTGGGCGAGACGGTCGAGAAGATCATGGTGGGCAGGTTCCCCGAGATCTTCAACGTCGAGTTCACCTCCGGTATGGAGAACGAGCTCGACCGGATCGAGGATGGTGAGCTCGCCTGGCAACGGGTGCTGCAGGACTTTTACGGTCCCTTCAGCAAGGCGCTCGAAGCGGTCGACATGAAGGCGCTGGTGGCGGATGCCCACGGGCTGAAGCCCGAGGAGCTGGCCAAGGAGCGTTGCCCCAAGTGCGGCTCTCCCATCGAGCTCAGGACCGGGCGCTTCGGTCCTTACCTGGCCTGCCTGAAATACAAGGACACCTGCGACTACGTGAAGTCGCTCAAGAAGGACAAGGTCCCCGACCGGCCCAGCGACGAGAAGTGCCATCTCTGCGGCTCGGCGATGGTCATCAAGACCGGGAGGTTCGGTGAGTTTCTGGCGTGCACCACCTACCCCAGCTGCAAGGGCACCCGGTCCATTCCGATGGGCATCAAATGCCCGAAGTGTGTGGAGGGAGATCTCACCGAGCGGCGCACCAAGCGCGGAAAGTCATTCTGGGGATGTTTGCGCTATCCGGCATGCGACTTCTCCACCTGGAACCGTCCGGTGCCGGAAATCTGTCCCGCGTGCGGGTACCTCGGCATGGAGAAGAAGATCAGCAAGGCCGAAGGGGAGAGCCGCACCTGCCTCAAGTGTGGCCACCGGATCGTCGTCGCCGAGCCGGAGGAAGTGGCTCTGGCGTGAACGCAACCGTCGTCGGCGGAGGTCTTGCCGGCTCGGAAGCGGCCTGGGCGCTCGCGGAGCGGGGCGTCCGGGTAACCCTCTACGAGATGCGTCCCACCGTCCGGACCCCGGCGCATCAGACCGACCGCCTCGCCGAGCTGGTCTGCAGCAACTCATTCAAATCGGTGGACCTGACCAACGCGCACGGTCTGCTCAAGGCCGAGCTGCGCGCGCTGGGCAGCATCCTGCTTCCGTGCGCCGATGCCGCGCGCGTGCCGGGGGGCACGGCGCTGGCAGTGGACCGCGATGTCTTCTCCCGGGCGGTCGATCAAAAGGTCACCTCGCACCCCAACATCACCCTGATTCGGGAGGAGGTCATCGAGCTCCCCTCGCCTGGCATCGTTGCCACCGGGCCGCTGACCTCGGAGCGGCTCACCGCCGCCATCGTCGCCCGGCTCGGCTCCTCTGCTCTGGCCTTCTACGATGCCATCGCGCCGGTCGTGTCGGCCGACTCGCTCGACCACAGCCGGCTCTACGCCCTGTCGCGGTATGGAAAGGGCGAGGGCGACGATTACCTCAACGCCCCGATGGACGCGGACGGGTATAACCGCTTCATCGATGCGTTGATCGAGGCTGACCAGTTCCACGGGCATGAGTTCGACGAAGTACCCTACTTCGAGGGGTGTCTTCCGGTGGAGGAAATGGCCCGGCGCGGCCGGGAGACCCTCCGGTTTGGCCCGATGAAGCCGGTTGGCCTGGCCGATCCGCGAACCGGCCGAGAGCCACACGCCGTGGTGCAGCTCCGTCGGGAGGATCGGGCGGGTCAGATGTGGAACCTGGTCGGATTTCAGACCCGGCTTCGAATCCCGGAGCAGCAGCGGGTGTTCCACATGATTCCCGGGCTCGAGTCCGCCGAATACCTCCGCTTCGGCAGCATCCACCGGAACTCCTACCTCAATAGTCCGGCAAGCCTGGGCCCCGGCCTCGCCGCCCGCGGCGACCCGCTCTACTTCGCCGGCCAGATCACCGGGGTGGAGGGCTATACGGAGTCGTTGGGTACCGGGCTCATGGCCGGCATCAATCTGGCACGACAACTTCAGGGCCAACCGGTCGTAGTTCCGCCGCCAACCACGATGCTGGGCGGGCTGTATCGCTATCTCCGCGAGGCGGACCCGAGGCACTTCCAGCCGATGAACGCCAACTTCGGCCTGTTGGATCCGCTGCCGGGCAAGAGCCTGCCCCGAGCGCAGCGAGGGGTGAAGAAGGATCGCAAGAAGGATCTGCTGGTCCTGCGCGCACAGGCGGATTTCGAAAGGTGGATGGATGAGGCCGGTGTGAGGCAACAGAAGCAAATGAGCCACGGATGACGGGTCGCCCCGAAGTTGCCGAGTACCTGACGCACCTCGAGAAAGAGCGCGACGTCTCACCCCACACGGTGAAGGCCTACTCCCGCGACCTCGCCGAGTTCACCGGGTTCTGCGACCGCCACTATGGAGAGTGGACCTGGGCGACTGTGGACCGACTGGGGGTTCGGGGTTTTCTGGGAGAGCTGAACCGGCGGGGCCTGGCTACCAGGAGCGCCGCGCGCGCGCTCTCAGCCGTGCGGAGCTTCTATCGCTATCTCCAGGAGCACCACGGCCTGGCCAACAATGTCCTCCGGGCGGCGAAGGTGCCCAAGCTGGAAAAACGGCTTCCCACCTACCTGGATCAGGCTCAGACCGGACGGCTGTTCGAGTGGGCCGAGTCGCGGGCCGGTGGAGATGAGTTCCAGCCGACACGCGACCTCGCGATCCTGGAGCTCTTCTACTCCACCGGCATCCGACTGTCCGAGCTCTGCGGGATAAACCTGGAGGACCTTGACCTGTTGACGGATCAGGTGAAGGTGCGCGGCAAAGGCCGCAAGGAGCGCATCGTGCCGGTTGGCTCACGGGCGGTGCTCGCGTTGCGGCGCTATGTTAAGCTCCGGGAGCCCGTGGTCGGACGGCCACACACCGACCGCAGGGCCGTATTCGTGAGCTGGCAGGGGAGGCGGCTCTCCTCCCGGGGGATTCAGCGGATCGTGCACCGGATGCTGGAGGGCATCGGCGGCGACGGGCTCCGGGTGCACTCGCTGCGGCACACCTTTGCCACTCATATGCTGGATGCGGGCGCCGACCTTCGTGCCGTGCAGGAGCTGCTGGGACACGCCTCCCTCAGCACCACCCAGATCTATACCCACACGAGCGTCGAGCGGCTGAAGCGGGTGTACAACCAGGCGCATCCAAGGGCGTGAGGGAGTCAGAAGTGAGAAGTAAGAAGTGAGAGGTAAAGGCGGGGGGGGTGGCCCTCTCACTTCTCACCTCTCACTTCTCACCTCAAGGGGATTCATGTCAGCATTCCACGGCACCACGATCCTGGGCGTCCGCAAAGGCGGCCGGGTGGCGCTCGGCGGCGACGGCCAGGTCAGCATCGGCGAGACCGTGGTCAAGTCGCACTCCAATAAGGTGCGCACTATGAAGGGCGGGAAAGTGCTGGCGGGGTTCGCCGGCTCGGTGGCCGATGCGCTCACCTTGTACGAGAAGTTCGAGGAGAAGCTGGATCGCTATCCGGGCAACCTTCCTCGCGCCGCCGTCGAGCTGGCCAAGGACTGGCGCAGCGACCGGATTCTCCGGCGGCTGGAAGCACTGCTGGTCGTGGCCGACCTCGAGCACAGCTTCCTGCTGAGCGGGTCGGGCGAGCTGATCGAGCCCGACGACGGCATCATCGCCATTGGGTCGGGGGGCAATTTCGCGCTCGCCGCCGCCCGCGCGCTGCTGCCCGAGCCGGACCGCTCCGCCCGCGAGATTACCCAGCGCTCGCTGGAGATCGCCGCCGACATATGCGTGTTTACCAATCGAAACATCACGATTCTCGAGCTGCCGGGAGACAACAAGAAGGCGTGAGCGGGAAAGAGAAAGCGTAAAGGGGGAAAGAAGACGCTGTTTGTTCCCCGCTCACGCTGTCTCTTCCCCGCTTACGCTTTACCTTTAAGACATGACCGACGCCGCCCCCAAACTTCCCGTCGAATCCGCCCCTAGCCCCGAGCCCGTCGCGCCCCTGCCGTGGCTGGAGGAGATGCCCCCCAGGCTCATCGTGGCCGAGCTCGACCGGTACATCGTGGGCCAGGAGGCGGCCAAGAAGGCGGTCGCCATCGCGGTGCGGAACCGGTGGCGGCGGGCCCAGGCGCCGGACGACATCCGGGACGAGATCACCCCCTACAACATCATCATGATCGGCCCCACCGGCGTGGGGAAGACGGAAGTCGCCCGCCGGCTCGCCCGGCTCTCGGGAGCCCCGTTCATCAAGGTGGAGGCCTCCAAGTTCACCGAAGTGGGCTATGTCGGCCGCGACGCCGAGTCCATGGTCCGCGATCTGGTCGACTCGGCCATCAATCTCGTCCGCACCGAACGGGAGGACGAGGTGTATCCCCAGGCGGAGCAGCGGGCGGACGAGCGGCTGCTGGATCTGCTGCTTCCCGCCGGGCCGCAGCCGATGGAGCGGGCGGAAAAGCATGCCCCGAGCGGACGTGAGGGGGCGGAAAGGGCGGACAAGGCGGAAGGCTCCTCGGTCTTTGTAGTATCGTCGAGCGGACAGGCCAAACCTGAGCACGTGCCGACCGCGGAGGAGGAGCGGCGCCACCGCTCTCGCGAAAAGCTACGCGAGATGCTGGCTGATGGCCGGCTCGACGACCGGGAGGTCGAGGTCGAGGTCGCCCAGCAGGGCTATCCCATGATGGAGCTGATTCAGCCGCCCCAGGGCATCGAGGGGCCCGACATCAACTTCACCGAGATGCTCCAGGACATGCTGCCGAAGCGGAAGAAGCGCCGCACGGTAAAGGTGCCGGAGGCTCGGCGGGTGCTGGTGGACGAGGAGCTCAAGAAGCTGGTGGACATGGACGACGTGGTCAACGAGTCGCTCGACCGGGTGGAGAACCACGGCATCATCTTTATCGACGAGATCGACAAGATCGCCGGCGAGCGGGGGCAGGCGGGCGGCCCCGATGTCTCCCGGGAGGGGGTCCAGCGCGATCTGCTGCCTATCGTCGAGGGCTCAACCGTGCAGACCCGCTACGGCTACGTCCGAAGCGACCACATCCTCTTCATTGCCGCCGGCGCCTTCCACGTCTCCAAGCCCTCGGATCTCATCCCCGAGCTGCAGGGCCGCTTTCCGATCCGGGTCGAGCTTCAGCCGCTGACCGAGCAGGACTTCGTGCGGATCATGACCGAGCCGGAGAACGCGCTGACCAAGCAGTATCAGGCGTTGGTAGCGGCGGAGGGCGCCGAGCTCGAGTTCACCGAAGCCGGGATCGCCGAGGTGGCCCGGGTGGCCTTCATGGCCAATGACCGGATGGAGAACATCGGCGCCCGGCGGCTGCACACCGTGATGGCGGCGTTGATGGAGGATGTGCTGTTCGAGCTGCCGGATTACCCGGAGAAGCGGATCGTATTCGACGCCGACAACGTCAGGGAGCGGCTGGTGAAGATCATCAGCGACGACGACTTGAGGCGATACATCCTCTAGCCCCTGGTCTGGCTGCGGCTCAGGAGGAGCCGTATGCATTGTCATATTGCCTTTTGCGGGCACCGCGGACTCGGCCAGAAGCAGCCAGACCACTTCACCTCAGACGTTGTTTGCTGAAGCACTGAGGTGGCCACCTACTGCTTCGACGCGCAGCGAAAGCTGCTATACGCGGCGAGCCCGGTTCACCCGCTCCGGTCAGCTAGTCCGCCAAGGCAATCGCGACGCGCTCCAAGAGTACCGCCCTCCAAAGGCTTGGAGCGCCTGGCCTCCGGTGCAGTCATTTCAGTTCGGTTGCCATAGCAACCCGCTTGCGCTACAATCCCCTGCCGACCGTCATCAAGTTGTCCCGAGCCAGCGAAGGATCTCCGTGGTCCGGCACTTCCTCGCCATTCCCGACTTCTCCAAGACAGAGCTCCTCGCCGTTTTCGACCTGGCTGCCCGGATGAAGCGAGGTGACTATCGCGAGAAGCCGCTCCAGGGCAAGACGCTGGGGATGATCTTCGCCAAGAGCTCGACCCGCACCCGGGTGTCGTTCGAGGTGGGTACCTACCAGCTCGGCGGGCATGCGCTGTTTCTCTCCTCGCGCGACATCCAGCTGGGCCGCGGCGAGCCGATTCGCGACACGGCCCGGGTGCTCTCCCGTTACCTCGACGGCATCATGATCCGGACCTACGATCATGCCGACGTCGAGGAGCTGGCGCGCTACGGCTCCATTCCGGTGATCAACGGGCTCACCGATCTGCTGCATCCCTGTCAGGTCATGGCCGACCTGCTGACCGTCCGGGAGTCGCTCGGCGGCTGGGAGGGCAAGATCGTCGCCTGGGTGGGCGACGGGAACAACATGGCCAACAGCTGGATCAACGCGGCAGGCAGCCTGGGCTTCGAGCTCCGGCTCGCCTGCCCGAAGGGGTACGAGCCCAACGCCGAGATCCTGCAGCGCAACCAGAAGAAGACCACGATCTCAGTCACCACCGATCCCAAGCAGGCGGTCCGTGGGGCTCATGTCGTCAACACCGATGTGTGGGCCTCGATGGGGCAGGAGGAGGAACAGGAGAAGCGGGCTCGCGCATTCAAGGGCTATATCGTGGACTCTGGGCTGATGAAGGCAGCCGATCCCGGCGCCATCTTCCTGCACTGCCTTCCGGCGCATCGGGGTGAAGAGGTGGCCGAAGATGTGTTTGAGGGGAAGCAGTCGCGGGTCTGGGACCAGTCCGAGAACCGGCTCCACGTGCAGAAGGCCATCATGGCGACGCTTATGGGGGACGGCGTGAGCGGGAAAAGCAAAGCGTAAGCGGTGAGCGGGAAAAGCATGTCACCCGAAGCACTCCGCCGCCCGCGCCCGCTTACCGCTCACGTTGTTGCTTCCCCGCTTACGCTTTTGAGGTAACACGATGACTGCTACCCCGACGCTCAGACGTACCGCTTTGTTCGATGCGCACCGAAGCCTGGGCGCCAAGATGGTCCCCTTTGCCGGCTGGGAGATGCCGGTGCAGTATCCCAGCGGGATCCTTGCCGAGCACCACGCGGTGCGCAACGGGGCCGGAGTGTTCGACGTGTCGCATATGGGCGAGTTCGAGATCACCGGCCCCGACCGGAATGCCTTCGTCAACCGGGTCACGTCCAACGACGTCAGCACGCTCGAGCCAGGTGGGGTGCAGTACTCGGCCATCCTGACGCCGGAGGGCACCTTCATCGACGACTGCACGGTCTATCGGTTCGAAGACAAGCTCATGATCGTGGTCAACGCCTCCAACAGGGCCCGCGCCTGGGAGCACATCGTCGAGCAGAAGGCAGGCATCAACGTCCGCCTCAAGGACATTTCGGACGACGTGGGCCTCCTCTCGCTCCAGGGCCCTCACGCCGAGGGGTTACTTCAGCCGCTCACCGCCACCCGTCTGCCCGACATCGCGTACTACCATTTCGTCACCGGCAAGGTGGCCGGCGCCGAGTGTTTCATTTCCCGCACCGGATACACCGGCGAGGACGGCTTCGAGCTCTATTGCCGGGAACGCGATACGGTAAAGGTGTGGGAGGCGCTCATCGCCGGCAGCGCCAAGCCGATCGGCCTGGGCGCCCGCGACTCGCTCCGCACCGAGATGGGCTACGCCCTCTACGGCAACGAGATCGACGAGAACATCACCCCGCTGGAGGCCGGCCTGGGCTGGATCGTGAAATTGGATAAGGGCTCGCCCTTCACTGGCGACGCTGCGCTGCGAGCGCAGAAGTCTCGCGGCGTTACCCGGAAGCTGGTCGGCTTCCAGCTTCAGGGCCGCGGGTTTCCCCGGCACGGCTATCCGGTGCACTACGAGGGGCGCGAGGTGGACATCGTGCGCAGCGGAACGATGAGCCCGTCACTCGGCTTGCCGATCGGAACCACGTATCTGCCCGCAGCCGCGGCGAAGGTAGGGACGAAGTTCGAGGTGGAGTGCCGGGGCGAGCGGCTGCCGGCAGAGGTCGTGAGCCGGCCGTTCTGGAAGCAGGGAAGTGCGAGGAAGGCGGGGCAGTAGCAAGAATATCGTACCGCCCTACCGCCTAACCGCAGTGACCTGGTCAACCGGACAGGGCCCGCCGGCGGCCGCCCACTGCTTGAACTTTACCACCAGCTCGTCGTGCGGCACCGGCACCGGCTCGCGGGTGCCCCCGGGATGCCAGCCCCACAGCACCAGGCTGTCCTCACTGACGTGCTTGATCAGCGCCTCGAAGCTGCGGCCGCCGTTCTGCTTCTTGCTCTTGATGGTCTCGCACAGCGCAGCGGGCGAGAGGCCGATCCAGGCCATCTTGTGCTTGGGCGCCGGCAGCCCCCAGTGTGGTGCGCCGGGCGGGGCATTCGGCCCGTAGCTGGCCGGCGGGTTCGCATTGCCATGGCAGGTCGAGCACGGCAACCCCGGCGCGCCCTCGCCTTTCGGACCGCGCTTCACGTCCATCATATGCGTCCGGCCGGCGTCGAACTGCAGCGGCGCGTCGCCCGGAATGTGGCAGTTCTGGCAGCGCGGGTGTTGGAATACCTGCTGCACGGTGGCGAAGGCGGTGACCGCTTGGGCCCGCTCCTCCGGAGTAGCGCGCGGGCCGCAGGCAGCCAGGGCGGTGAGGAAGGGCAATAGCAGGGTGCATACGCGCATGGCTCCTCCTCAGCTCGGAAGCGTAAGCGGCAGCTCACGCAGGCGGTGGCCGGTCAGCGCTGCGACGGCATTGGCCACCGCGGGGGCGATCGGCGGCACGCCCGGCTCGCCCGCGCCTCCCATCTTCTCGGTGCTCCGCACGATATGCACTTCGACCACCGGCATCTCGTTGAGGCGCAGCACCTGGTAGTCGTGGAAGTTGGACTGCTGCACCCGCCCGTCCTTGAAGCTGAGCTTGCTGTGTAGCGCTGCGCCCAGACCGAAAGCGATGCCCGACTCCATCTGGGCCCGCACGCTCTCGGGGTTGACCGCCACCCCGCAATCGATGGCACAGACCACCCGGTGCACCCGGATCGCGTCATTCTCCACCGACACCTCGGCGACCTGCGCCACATAGCTGCCGAACGATTCGTGCACCGCAATGCCACGGGCACGACCCTGGGGAACCGGCGTACCCCATTTGGCCTTCTCCGCTGCCAGATTGAGCGCGGCGAGGTGGCGGGGGTGCTCCTTCAGCAGGGCGCGCCGGTACTCGAGCGGATCCTTGCCCGCGGCCTTGGCCAGCTCGTCTATCAGGCTCTCCATGACGAACGCGTTATGGCTGTGCCCGACGGACCGCCACCAGAGCACGGGGACGGCGAGCTTGGGTGAATGCAGGTCCACCCGGTGGTTGGCTACCGATTTCAGGTAGGGCGAATCCGCGACCCCCTCGACCGAGGTGGAGTCGATCCCGTTCTTCACCATCATCGGCTCGAACGGGGTCCCGGCCATGATCGACTGGCCGACTATCACGTGCTGCCAGGCGGTCGGGAGGCCATCACTTCCAAGGCCTATGCGCGCGCGATGCAAGTACGCCGGCCGGTAGTAACCGCCGCGTACATCGTCCTCCCGGGTCCAGACCGTCTTGACCGGCGCACCGGCGGCCTTGGCTACCTGCACCGCCTCGCTGACGAAGTCGGAGGTCGGCGTGGCGCGGCGGCCGAAGCCGCCCCCCAGGAAGGTGGTGTGTATCTCCACCTGCTCCGGCTTGAGGCCGGTGATCTTCGCGGCCACCTGCTGGTCCACCGTCTGGAACTGGGTGCCGGTCCAGATCTCGCACTTGCTCGGGCTGATGCGCACGG
>JBDTUV010000024.1:0-13648 GCA_040007575.1 Gemmatimonadales bacterium | reverse complement strand
GAGTGGTCGGCCAGCTCGATCACCTGCACCCGCTGCGGGTGGTCGTCCAGCCGGCGGCGCAGCTCCTCGATCTGGAGCCGGAGATCCACCAGGCTCCGGAGGATGAACTCCAGCTCCTGCACTGGAACGTCCCGCCCCGGCTGCTGCAGCCGCATCGGCAGCAGCGTCTGCCCTGAGCGCAGCGAATGGGTCCCCGCTCCCTCCAGCACGTCGGCCGGTATGTCCGACGCCCGGATCTCGGCGCCCGGCGCCAATACCACCATGGACTCTATCAGGTTCCGGAGCTGGCGCACATTTCCCGGCCAGGGCGCATTCACCAGCCGCTGCATCGCCTCCGGGGTGATTCCCCGGAAGGGCCGGTCGTGGGTCTTGGCGAACTCGCGGATGAAGCGGCGCACCAGCAGGGGAATGTCGCCCCGCCGCTCGCGCAACGGCGGCAGATAGATGTTGAGCACGTTGAGGCGGTAGTAGAGGTCGTCCCGGAACTCGCCCAGCGTGACCGCATCGCGCAGGGTACGGTTGGTGGCGGCGATGACCCTGACGTCTACCTTGATCGGCTGGACGCCCCCGACCCGGAAGAAGGTCCGGCTCTCCAGCACCCGCAGCAGCTTCACCTGGGTGGAGAGCGGGATCTCCCCGATCTCGTCCAGGAAGATGGTGCCGCCGTCGGCCAGCTCGAACCGGCCCAGCCGGCGCTCCGCCGCGCCGGTGAAGGCGCCCTTCTCGTGGCCGAACAGCTCCGACTCCAGCAGCGTGTCCGGCAGCGCGGCGCAGTTCACCGTGATGAAGGCTTCGTTCCGCCGAGGGGAGAGGTCGTGCAGCCCCTTGGCCACCAGCTCCTTGCCGCTGCCGCTTTCGCCCTGGACCAGCACGGTGCTGGAGACCGGCGCCATCTGCTCGATCTTGACCAGCACCTCCTGGATCGGCGCACTCTCGCCCACGATGCCGGTGCGCTCCTGCAGGTGCCGCCGGTCGATCAGCCGGCGGGCAGTGGCGACTACGTCATCCGGGGTGACCGGCTTGGTCATGACCTCAGTGGCGCGGAGCCGCCCCACCCGCTCGGCACGCTCGGAGTCGGTGGGCTCGAGCAGGGCGAGGGTGGAGATCTCGGCGTCGTGGGCCAGGGCGGCGAGCTGCTGGACGTGGGACTCGTGCACCGCGCCGGTGAGGATCACCAGGTCGGGGTTCTGCCGGCGGACGGTGCCCCGGGCGTCATCCAGGGAGGAGAACATCGCGGTGGAGAACTTGGCAGCCTCGAAGGCCGCGTTGAGCCGCACGGCGGTCTCGAGGTCGTCCATGGCGATGAGGATCTGGGATGCCATACGTGGAAAGTAATGCCAGAACGGCAGTGGGGCGGAAGGACTGTCTGGAGTCCAGGGTCTAGAGTCGAAGGTCTGGCGTCTTCTGGCCGGCTACCCTTCGCACGACCTCACGGTTTGACCAGAGTGGTGGTGTCGCTCCGGGTGGCAAGCACCAGCGCGTTGAGCGGCCTTGAGGACGACGGTGCGGTCGAGCGAGCGTTCGGTGGCCGTGAAGACGCGCGACATGCCTCCGCCGCCGAGCTCCTTTTCCAGAGCGTACGTTGCGCCCAGCCCCGCCTGCAGCCGGTCGCGCAGCTCAACGCTCACGGGGCCAGGGCCTCGGCCAGGGTGGGTGGAAGGACCGTCATCGGGTCACGGCCTGGTATACCAGCGTCTGGAACGTATCGCTCAGCCCGTCGGCGTTGGGGAACTGCTGCGTCATCATCACCCCGATTAACCGCTCCTTGGGATCGATCCAGAAGGAAGTTCCCAGGATCCCGCCCCAGGACAACATGCCCGGCGAACCGAGCTTCCCAGTCGCGCCGAGATCACGCACCACGGCAAAGCCGAGCCCGAACCCGATGCCGGAGTCGCCGAGCGGGTTAGTGAGGTCGCCGGTCGCGTCGGACGACATGAGCTCTATGGTCTTCGGGCTGAGTAGGCGGACACCGTCGAGCACGCCGCCGTTCAGCAGCATCTGGCAGAAGCGAACGTAGTCGCCCACCGTACTGGCCAGCCCCGCGCCGCCGGAGAAGAAGCTGTCGGATCCGCGGGTGCCGGGGCCGCTGAACCTTCCCATCGGCAGCCGCCCGTCGAGAAACACGTCCGGCGCGGCCATTGGACGCAGCGAGTCGTGGCTCTCGGTGTAGGCTGTGGCCAGACGGCCGAGCTTCTCGTCCGGTACCCGGAAGCCGGTGTCGTGCATGCCGAGCGGCTGGAAAATTCGTTGGCGAAAGAACTCCGCCAGCGACATCCCCGACGCCACCTCGACGACTCGGCCCAGCACGTCGATCGAGAGGCCATAGCGCCACTCGTGGCCCGGCTGGAAGGCCAGCGGCTGGGCGGCCAGGCGATTCACGTTTTCGGCTTGCGTGTCCGAGCCCTGATCCACGCCATCCATTACGTGCGCCGCCCGATAGCGGTCGCCCACAGCGGATGTGTCGATGAAGCCGTAGACCAGGCCGGATCGGTGGGTGATGAGATCGTGCACCGTCATCGGACGTTCGGCCGCGACCAGTGAGTCGCCCCGGCCGGCCCGGACCCGGGTCTTCTCGAATGCAGGGATGTACTTCGAGACCGGATCGTCGAGGTGGAGCTTGTCTTCCTCCACCAGCATCATGGCGGCGACGCTGGTGACCGGCTTGGTCATCGAGGCGATGCGGAAGATGGTGTTGCGGCCGACCGGGCTGCGCGAGGCCTTGTCCCGGTAGCCGGCACTGTCGAGCTCCACCATCCGGCCGTCGCGCGCGACTAGGGTGACGACTCCGACGACATCGCCCTGCTCGACGTATCGGCGCATCGCGGCAGGAATTCGTGCGAGGCGTACGGACGACATGCCGACCGCTTCGGCTCGCGCACGGGGAAGCTGGGCCTCGGCCGGTAAGGCGAGGGTCCACAGGGTGAGAGTGGCAAGACCGGTCCGGCGCAGAATGAATAAGCTCTTGCCGCCACGCATTACGCGGACCACACTGCGAAGTGGAGCTGCGTACGCAGGTCCATCGTCAGCGCCCCCGTATTGTGAAGGATGCCTCAATCTAGGCGCGCAAAGCTTTGATCGTCACCCCTCCACTGGCCCCTCCGTGCACCGCGGCACACATTGAGGTATCGCCCGCCTTGAATCAGGAGTTCCCCGATGACCGCCGCCCAGACCACTGCAACGCCCGTGGCGCCCGACCGGAAGCCGCTCGACGAGGAGATCGACGTCTACGGACTCACCCACCCGGGGAAGGTCCGTACGGAAAACCAGGATCATTTCCTCATTTGTGCGCTGAAGAAGCAGATGGTGGTACACCAGACCAGCTTGCCCGAGACCGACCACCTGATGGCGGGCCCCGAGCGGTTGGCCTTTCTCGCGATGGTCGCTGACGGCGTGGGCGGCGGGGCCAAGGGCGCGGATGCCAGCCGCCTCGCGCTCGAGGCCGTGACCCAGTACGTGTCCCGGAGCATGCGATGCTACTATGCCACAAGCCCGGGTGACGACCGGGGATTCACCGAGGCACTCCAGGAAGGAGCGCTCCAGTGCCATACGGAACTACTGCGGCGTGGGGAGGAGAGCCCTGACCACCGGGGTATGGCCACCACCCTCACCCTGTTTCTCGGTGTCTGGCCGCGCGCCTACCTGCTACAGGTGGGAGACAGCCGCTGCTACCTGCTCCGGAACGGGGAGCTGACCCAGATCACCCGCGACCAGACGATGGCCGAGGAGCTGGTAGACCTCGGGGTCATGAATCGAGCAGACGCATCCGACAGCCGCCTGGCGCACACATTGTCCAGCTCGATTGGCGGACGCCAGACTGCCCCTGTGGTCACCGGGTTCGACCAGAATTGGGGCAACGTCTTGCTCCTGTGCAGCGACGGACTCACCAACCACGTGTCCGACGAGCGGATTCGCGAGCGGCTCCGCTCCATGACATCGGCCAAGCAGGCCTGCGAGGATTTACTGCAGGAGGCCCTTGAGGGCGGAGGGAGCGACAACATCACCGTCATCGTCGGACGAGCCCTATCCAGCGAGACCTGAAAAGGCGCGGATCACGCGCGAAGAGGCCGCCCGCCGAAGCGAACGGCCTCTCGGCTCAGCAAGTCAGGTGCTGCCTGATCGTCGTTCTCCCGCCCAGCCTTTACGCGCGGCGGTAGACGATCTGCCCGCTGGTCAGGAGTTCGTCGCAGACAGTGAGCCAGCCCCCAAAACCATCCGGGACATCCAACGTCCAGTGGCCCACCCCTTTCCCCCCGAACGTCTGAATTCTCACGATGAACGTCCCAGAGTCCTGAGGATGGCCACCTGGAAAGTTGACGAGCTTACCGCTCCCGACCGTCAGGCTCACGACGCCGTTTGCATCGATGGACCAGCTCGTAACGGGGCCCCAGACGTTGCCCGGAGCGGTGGAGCCGTGCTGGTCAACGCAGTGGAATTCCCCCTTTGCCGTGCCGTCGGAATAGAGCGTGATGTGCCCTCCCCAGGAGGTGGTCCCGGCTAGTAGGCCCGCCGGCACTTGCATCTCGGCCGTGCCACCCCCGTTGATGGTCGCCACCACGGTGGCGGGCCCCGAGTGCGGCGTGAGTATGGCCGCTGCCTGCGCACCCCCAGGTACGAGTTTCTTCGGAGCCGTCATATCCGAGCAGGCGATGATGACGCCAGAGACGATGATGGCGCTGGCTATTAGAAGTTCACGGCGGATCATGACGAGTATCTCCTGAATTGAGGAAACATTTGCATCAGTGCACCTGGACCACACCGGTCATCCCCGGATGAATGGTGCATTGATAGTTGTAGGTGCCGGTGGTCGGGAACGTGCGGGAAACGAATCCGCCCTGAAACGCGGGAACATCAGTCGGCGCTCCTTGGGTGGTGAACACGACGTTGTGGGCAACGGAGCCAAACGACCAGATCACCACGCCGCCGGGCTGCATGTTTGCGATCGCCGGCTGGAATGTGATCGCCGGTGCCACCACCCCTGCGTTCACCTGCGCGACTTGAGCCGTCACCGTAGCGGTGCCCGTTTTGGTCACGCCATCCGCGGTCAGCGATGCCGTAATCCGCGCCGTTCCCGGTGCCGCCGCCGTGACCGTTCCACCGGCACTGACGTCGGCGATCGCGGCGTTGTCGCTGGAGAAGCTGGCCGAGCCATCGGCGGCCAACGTGTCGCCCGCCTGATCCTTTGCCGCAGCCGACAGTGTGACCGTGTTCCCGGGCGCGACGGTGAAAATTGTTGGGCTCGATGGCGTTACCTCGACCGTGGTGAACTCGCTCCCTCCCTGTCCCGTTGGGGGTACGGGCGGGCTATCGCCGCACCCGGCGCCGGTCCCTGCCACGATCAACAGGGTCGCGATTCTTGATAATGGTGCTCGCATAATCCGCCTCCTCGAGTTGGGTTTCCTGACCGTACCCTGCTCGCGGGAGCGCTTCTCCTGCACGATTCGCTATTCTGGGTACGGGGGCTAACTTAGGAAGAGCGGGTGAGAAGGCAGTCAGATACCCGTCAGACGGGCGAACATGCTCCACCTCAAGACGTTCGGCGGACTCTCCGTAGACATCGACGGCATCCCAGCCACCGGGGCGGCCCAGCAAAGAAGGATGCTGGGGCTGCTTGGCCTCCTGGCTGCCGCAGGGCAGCGCGGCCTCAGCCGGGACAAGCTCATCTCCGCCCTCTGGCCCGAGACCGATAGTGAGCACGGCCGGGGACTCCTCAAGCAGGCCTGCTACGCCCTCCGCCGCGATCTGCATCAGCGCGAGCTCTTCCTCGGATCGATCCAGCTGAGCCTCAACCCCGCCGTGATCTCGACTGACGTTCAGTCGTTTGCCGGGGCGCTGGAGGAGAACGACCCCGGTAAAGCGGTCTCGTTCTACACCGCCCCATTCCTCGACGGATTCTACCTGAATGACGGCGGAGAGTTCGAGAGCTGGGCGGAGTCGGAGCGCGCCCGGCTGGCGAGCCAGTGCCGGGCGGCGCTGGAGGTGCTGTCCGCCGAGGCAACCAAGCGGGGCGAGCACCGGGTGGCGGCGGAGTGGTGGCGACGGCTGCTCGAGCTCGACCCGCTGAGCTCCCAGGCCGCACTGGGCCTCATGACGGCCCTGGACCATGCCGGCCAGCGGGCGGAGGCGCTGCGCTGCGGACAGGCCCACGAAGAGCTGCTGCGTTCGGAGCTCGGCGCCGATCCGCCGGCCCAGCTATCCGACTGGATGGAGCAGCACCGCCATGTCGCCGGAAACGGCGCTAGATCGTCGAGTCACCCGTCGTCTAACGGCCCTGATCCTGTTGCCCACTACTCAGGGGCAGGTGAGGCCGTGGGTGAGTTGGACTCCGCACCGCCGCGCCGGACCGCCAAGGTACGCCGTTGGGGTGCGGCCGTCGGCCTTACGGGCCTGGCCGCGGCGGGACTCGTCCTGTCCGGGATCGGTCCGACTCCGCCAACCGATCCCAACCTGCTGGCTGTCGCCCCGTTTGATGTACTGGACCCCTCGCTGCAGCTCTGGCACGAGGGATTGGTGGACATCCTCGCGCGCGACCTCGACGGCGCCGGACCACTCCGCACCGTCCCGCAAACGGTGGGACTCAAGCGGTGGAGCGGCCGCGCCGACCGGGTGTCGGCCGAGAGCTTCGGGCACCGCACCGGTGCCGGGCTGGTGGTGTTCGGCAGCATACGGAAAACGAGAGACACCGTCAGCCTTCGCGCGACGGTGCTCGACCTGGCCCGGAAGCGAGTCGAGCCCGATCTCGAGGTCAAAGGTGACACGGCGGACATCGGAAATCTGGCCGACTCGCTGGGGGTCAGCATCCTTCGGGCGCTGGGACAGGATCGTCCGATCGGGGCGGTGCGGCGGGTATCGATCGGGTCGAGATCGCTCCCGGCGTTGAAGGCCTTCCTGTACGGGGAGCAATTCTATCGGCGGGGTCGCTGGGACTCTGCCGTGGTGTACTACGACCGGGCCTTCACCCAGGACAGCACCTTCGCGATCGCTTTCAAGCAGATGGGGATGGCGGTGGATTGGCATCCCGCCAACGAGCAATCCTACCAGAGAGGGATCGCGTACATCCGGAAGGCGGTACTGCTGAACCGCGGGCTCTCTCCCAAGGACAGCATGCAGATCGCGGCCGACTCCTTTTCGATCGCCGGTGACGACGCGATCGATCCGGCCGATGTGATCCGCTTCAGCTATCGGTGGTATTCGACTCTGGAGGACGCCGCCCACCGCTACCCCGAGGACCCCGAGGTCTGGTACCGGCTGGGGGATGCGCGCTATCACAGCGATCCTCCTTTCGGGAAACCTCCCGCCCAGGCACTCGAGGCCTTCGACCGAGCCATCGCTCTCGACTCGGGGTTCGCGCCGGCGTACGAGCATACGGTGGAGCTGGCGATCAGATTGAATCGTCCCGACCTGGCCCGGAAGTATGCCCGCGCCTACCTGCGCCTCGATCCGACCGATGCCAACGCGCCATCGGTTCGACTGGCCGCTCTGCTGCTCGATCCCGAACGGTCCCACTCACCCCAGGCGGCCCGGATGATCGACACCGCCTCCGCCTGGGTGCTCGGCGAAGTCGGTTCGGCTCACCTCGGCTGGTGGCCCGACTCGAGTGAAACCGCGGTCCGGCTCATGCGAGAGCGAGCCACGCGGAGCGGCAACGGCGTCTTACCCTGGACCGACACCCTGATGTACCGCCAGTCGCTGGCGCTGGAGCTGGCTTCCCGGGGCCACCTTCGGGAGGCGTACGCGGTGGATAGCCGGTTGCTCTTCGACGTGAAGGCCTCGCGTTTCACCTGGTACCTGGATCCGTTCCTCCCTCTCAGCCTTCTCAGGGCGATCCCGGAATCTTTGGCCGCCACCACCTTTGGACACGCGTTCGATCGGGGAAAGGCGTGGCCGGTGCCGCACTACAACATCCAGGCGCGGCACCTGCGAGGCCTCCCCTGGTGGCTGGCCCGAGGAGACACGGCATCGCTGGCGCGGTTCGCGCTTCGGGCCGAGCAGGAAGCCCGTACCCAGACGACCGGCCGCGGCAAGCTCCGCACCCGGTACCTTCACGCGGCCGCGATCGCATATCTCGCCCTGGCTCGAGGTGATTCGGTCCGGGCGTTGGGTCTCTTTCTTGCCATCCCGGACACGCTCTGTATTGCGAACGTCTGCTCCTTCGAGAAGCTCATCGAGGCCCGCTTGCTCGCCGCCGCGGGACAGGCGCAACAGGCGGGAGCGGTGCTGGATCAATGGGTCTGGAAGGCGGAGGGCCCTTTCTTCGTTCTCGGCAGGCTGGAACAAGGCCGCATCGCGGAGGCTCTGGGCGAGCGGCAGAAGGCGAGAGACTCGTATCAGTTCGTGATCGATGTCTGGCGGCATGCCGACTCCGAGCTGGAACCGTATCTGCGCGAGGCTGGTGCGGGGCTGGAGCGGCTGGCGGCGAAGGGTGCCGCGAAGTAATGGAGGTCGAGTCTAGGGTCTAGAGTCTAGAGTCGCACCAGCTCCACCGCATGCTCTACGAAAATGGTTCAGGACCACCGGTGCAGATACCTGAGTGTGCGCACCACATCTTTTTCCATGCTGGCTGCCTGCATCTCCGTCTGGACCTCCCGACGTTTCCTTTGACGAACTGATCGTTCTGCTGCTGATTCTCCGGAGGGCAAACGGGCGCGGTATGAGCCCGTTTGCGACAACAACTGCCACAAATCCGTCGCATTCCCGTCCACCAACTCCCTCAAAAGTTTATTCAGCGACATGGCCAGTGGAACACAATTCGGGAAGGCCACTGCGGTCGAGGCCGCCGAGTGTGCGCCCAGTCACCGCTTGCATTCGCCAACGCGATAGGTTGCTAGCAGGAAAGTTGAAGCTGAAGCCCTTCGAGCCCTCGCTCGTCCCGAGCCCTCGCTCGTTTCACTCTCTTCTCCATAAGAAAATCAAAAGGGGCAACCGGTGATTTTGCCTCGCTGACGGGTTTCCGCCCGCCGACGATGTTGGTCCACTCGATCGGAAGGAGGACGCCCGTGTACTTCTCACCTTACCGCGCCGCCTGCATGGCAGTCATTGTCATAGCGTTGGCGTGCGCCGAGCCCACCGGAGACCCACTGGGTCCTGATCTGAAAAACGGGGGTGTTATCGCGAACTGTTTGCCGGGCTGCACCGAGGGCGATCCCGATGAGCTCGCGCCAGGCTACTATCTCACCAGTTTCGTCACCGGCAACGCATGCATGAACGTTGTTACCGCAAACGACGTCGACGGGGATGGACTCAACGATCGATGTGAGCGCGACCTGGCGGCAGCTTTCGCGCCCCAGCTGTATTACTACAATGCCGATGAGGTAGGACGGGAGCCGAAGTGGGTGGCAAAATGGCTGGTCGCGAACTACACTGTTCGAATCGGCTATCTGCTCTCCTACTATCGGGACGCAGGCAGCATACAGGTCGGCTGTGGTGCTTCGTGCGCCGGACATCATGGCGACTCCGAAGCCATCTTTCTCGATGTTACCTACAACACGACGACGAAACACTGGGTGTTGAAAACCGCCCACTATTCCGCCCACACGACCACCCTGGTGTACGACGGGATCACCGGCCGCAAGCTCACCAACTACAAGCTCGAGTACCCCGAGCAGCCGCAGGGATATCCTCGCGCCTGGGTTGCGATCTCCAAGCATGCGAACTACGCCACCAAAGTCGAGTGTGAGGCGGGCAACCTCGGCTTCGACACCTGCGGCTACAACAACGCTGCCGCGCGGGTGGCGGCTGGCGGTTCGCTCAATATCGGGTCTCGTGCCCACCACACGGCCGCTCAGGATTCCACGCTGAGCGTCAACCCCAGCTACGTGTTCTACGGTGGGGGAAGATACGAGGCCTACTGGACAACCAAGGACTTTGCGGGCTGGGTGCCGAACAGCATAAGTGGAGCCCGCTCGTCTCCCTACAGCACCAAGCTCACGGCGTTCGGCTTCTAAGCGGAGTTGTGAGCCGCAGAGGTAAGAGCCTAGGGTCGAGAGGCCCTAGACCTCCCTCAATGCCCCGTCTTCTCTCCCCGCACCAGCTCCACCGCATGCTCCACCAGCTCGTTCAGCACGGTGAGCCCGTCGCGGACGCCCCCGGTGCTGCCCGGAAGGTTCACGATCAGCGTCTTAGCGCGTACGCCGGCGAGCCCGCGCGAAAGGGCTGCACGAGGGAACCGGGGAAAGGCGCTCATCCGGATCGCCTCGGCGATGCCGGGAGCTTCCTTCTCGAGAATGGTGCGGGTGGCTTCGGGGGTGACGTCCCGCGGAGTGAGGCCGGTGCCGCCGGTGGTGAGGATGACATCCGCGCGACCGCCGTCGGCCCACTCGGCCAGCAGAGCGGCGATCCGTCCGGTCTCGTCGGGGACGAGCGCGCGCTCGGCGACGGTGTAGCCGCGTTCCTTGGCCCAGCTCGCGATGAGATCGCCAGAACCGTCGGCCCGCTCACCGCGGCTGCCGGCGTCGGAGATGGTGAGGATGGCAAGGCGGAGCGGCATGGCTGGAAGATAGGGGTCGAATAGCACGTCGGGCCACTCGACACCACGATAAATCGGCGGCCGGGTCCTTTGATGTTTTGGTCACTATCGGCGAACTGGTTGCCCGAGCGGGGGAGAGAAGGATGATCGGTCAAGCCATCTATCGAGAGTGGGTGCTCGTGGCGTGCTCTTGTCGCTCCCGGGGTGCAGCGGCGGCGGCGCCTTCGCCCCACCGGCCTGCACTGCTCCGGTCGAGCTGTTGGTCGGCACCGGCACCGCTCCGAGCTTCGAATGGCCCGGCTGTGCTGCCGCGGGGCTCGGGGTGGAAGCGCTGGATGGCTCGGGCCAGGTGATGTGGTCGGTGCTGACGGTGGGAACGCAGAATACCCTGGCATCGCCGGTGCGGTATGGCCAGCGCCCGCGACTTCTCCTGTCTTCACCGATCCAGCGCAGCCGCTCGAGGCAGGCACCCGCTATCTGGTCACCCTCTTCTCCGCAGAGACTGGGGCGAGTGGAATTACCCTTGCCGAGATCGCCAGGCAAGAGTCCGTCCCCTGACTCCTGCCGCATCTCCTTGGTTCGTAAGGGCGTAAACTCCAGCAAAGCTGGTCCCCTCTATCCGACTGACGTACCAGCCCCTACCTTCTCGCATCCTCGTCCCTGCTAGTCCATTGAGCTTCGCTGTCAGACTTCGTTGTTATGCCTCTCCGGCCACCTTTCCCTGGAGGTCATATGCACATTTCGGCTTCGTCGGTCGCCTTCGGGGCTATGGTCTTGCTTGCGAGCTGCTCCTCCTCGGAAAGCCGCCAAGCTTCTTCCGCTCGTGATTCCGTGACGAGTGCAGGCTCGCGACCGGCAATGCCGGCGCAGGCCAGCAATACCGACACGGCACAGGTCGGCCGCCTTGCCGGCCAAGTCGCTCGTCGGGCGCTCCGGATTCACCGCGGCGACGTGGTAATGATCGTGGGCGGAAAGCACACAGTGCCTGTCATGGAAGCGCTTGCCATCGAGGCCCTCAGGGCGGGCGGGTTGATGCAGATGCTCCTGTCGTCGGAGCGGGTGACGAGGGTCAGACTCAAGGAACTGCCTGAGGCGGACCTCAGCCGGCCGGCGACGTACTTCGCCGATTGGCTCCGGACCACGACCGTGTATATCGGGCTCCCTTCGGCTGCAGATCCCAAGGCGGTCTTCGCTGATGTTCCAGAGACGCGCCTGGCCAAGTGGTCGGCCGGCTTCGCGGCGGTCTACGACATGCTCGATGCCTCTCCGGTTCGTGGCGCATATATAGACTACCCTTCGCCAGGAGCCGCGGCCGTGGCGGCGATGCCGTATGAGGCATACGCGCGTATGCAGCTCGCGGCGATCGGCACGGACCCTGAAGCCATGGCACGGAGTGGCTCTGCGCTAGAGGCACGGCTCAAGGGTGCGAAAACATTGCATCTCACATCCCCTGCTGGAACGGACCTCAAACTCACATTGGCCGACCGGCCCGGTGTCGTGGACGCCGGAATGCTCGCGCCTGGGGCCGAGAAGGAGAAGCTCTTCCTGAAGCGCTGGATCACGCTGCCGGGCGGGAGTTTCTCAGTCGCCCCCAGTGAGACATCGGCTAACGGAGTCATCGTGGCGCCGAAGGACCAATGCAAGTTTCAGCCGGTGCGGGACGTGCGCTATGAATTCACCGGTGGGACACTCACCAAGGTCACGGCGAAACAGGGTGAGAGCTGCGTGAAAGAGCAGCTGGCGCCCTACGGCCAGGCTATGCGCCGCATCGGACAGCTCGGGGTTGGCCTCAATCCCGAGCTTAAGGTCGTGGAAGAGGGCGGCGACTATCGTCCCTTTAATGGGGCGGGGTTGGTCACCGTGAGTCTGGGAGACAACACTCTCGTTGGCGGAACCAACAAGGTCCCGGGCGCTGTAAGTATCAGCATTCCAGTCACCCACGCGACCCTGGAGGTCGACGGAGAAATCCTGGTCCAGGACGGGAAGCTCAAGGGGGCCGAAACGGCCAGCGCGACGTCGGCCAATAAATAACCTCCGAGGATGACCTCAGCCGATGGAGGGTACGTCACTGGTGACAGGGTGCGGTCGGATCCGGCTTGGGCTGGTCCACCACCAGCCGGTGGTCCAGGTCCGCCACGCCGAGCGCTACATCCCGCACCAGGCTCCCGACCCGGGCCATGTGCTCGTATTCGATATACTGCGGCTCGTCGGTCACCTGGTGGTAGTCCCGGTGGATCCCGGTGCTGAAGAAGGCGATCGGGATGCCGTAGCGGGCATACATATAATGATCGCTCCGGCAGTAGACGTTGTCGGGATGTCCGTTGGCATCGTAGCGGTAGTCGATCTCGAACGCCGGGTGACGGCGGCGGTTGATCTGCTCGATCAGGTCTCCCAGCTCGGTCGAGAGCCTCCGGGAGCCGACCAGCCCCACCGCGTTGGGCCCGCCGCCCTCCATGTCGCTCGCCCTCCCCCGTCCCACCATGTCCATGTTGAGCTGGGCGACGATGGAGTCCCGGGGCACCGGGGGATGGTCGGTGAACCACTGCGACCCATACAGGCCCTTCTCCTCCGCCGTGTGCCAGACGAACAGAATCGATCGTTTCGGCTTCTGCTGGCCTCGGGCGAGCGCCTCGGCGATCTCCAGCACCGTCACCGAGCCGGAGCCGTCGTCGTCCGCGCCGTTGAAGATCGAATCGGCGCGCGGAGGCCTGACCCGACGCAGTCGGCCCAGCTGCCGTTGGATGGTGGCGAGTTGATCTGGCGTCAACGGCCTGGCCGGCTTGTTCTCGCCCTCGGGCCGCGCCACCGCGTTCACCAGGCGCAGCGAATCGTGATCCACGGCCTCCACTCCCGGTCCGACTCCCAGATGATCGTTGTGTGCGCCGATGGCGACGTATTCTCCCCGCAGATGACGATCGCTTCCCGGCAGGATGGCCACCACATTGCGCGCCGGGGCAGCGATGGGGGTCGCAGTGTACTTGACCTGGCCTCCCAGTGGTTTCCCCGTGGTCCCCCTCTGGAGGGTCGCGAGTCGGGCTCCGAACAGCCGCTCCGCGATGGCCGCGCTGATCAGCAGACCAAGCGGGATGTTCTGCCTCTCGTCCACCGTGGTAGTCACGACCAGCTGAGGCTGTTGGAGAAAGTCAAGCTCATCCTCTGGTAGGATGTCGAGGGTCGCGAATGCCA